>NZ_JBZXVU010000019.1:0-197442 GCF_058892565.1 Hirschia sp.
AATGATGAACCTTGATTTCGCTTTGGGCGAGACAGCAAACATGATCCGAGAAACATGTCGACGCTTTGCTGATGACAAAATATCCCCGATCGCTGCAGAAATAGATGCGTCAAATAAATTCCCGCGACACCTATGGCCTCTTATGGGAGATCTTGGGCTTCATGGAATTACTGTTTCTGAAGAAGACGGCGGTTTGGGGCTTGGCTATCTTGAACACGTTGTGGCGATGGAAGAAATTTCTCGGGCATCAGCTTCTGTTGGTCTTTCATACGGTGCGCACTCCAATTTATGCGTCAATCAAATCCGGCGTTGGGGTACAGATCAACAAAAAAAGAAGTATCTTCCTAAACTCATTTCTGGGGAACATGTCGGATCACTTGCCATGTCAGAAGCTGGTGCCGGGTCTGATGTATTAGGCATGGTCACAAAAGCTGAAAAAGTTGATGGTGGCTATCTTCTCAACGGAACAAAGTTCTGGATAACAAACGCCCCCGAAGCCGACACGCTCGTCGTCTACGCCCGCACAGACCCAAACAATAAAAATCAGGGTGTAACAACTTTTCTTATAGAGAAAGAATTTGAAGGTTTCTCAGTATCAAAAAAGCTGGACAAACTGGGAATGCGCGGATCTGACACCGCCGAGTTAGTATTTGAGGACTGCTTCGTACCCGAGAGCAATATAATGGGCGAAGTTCATGGCGGCGCAAAAGTCTTAATGAGCGGGTTGGACTATGAGCGGGTAGTCCTTTCTGCGGGCCCTTTAGGCATAATCCAAGCCTGTCTGGATGTGTGCATTCCTTACGTGAAAGACCGAAAACAATTTGGCAAACCCATTGGTAGCTTCCAGCTCGTACAAGCAAAAATAGCAGACATGTATGTCGCTCTAAATTCAGCACGGGCCTACACTTATGCTGTTGCACGTGCCTGTGATGCCGGACAAACAACACGTTTTGACGCAGCAGGTGCTATTCTTCTCGCCAGTGAAAACGCCGTTAAATCTTCTCTAGAGGCCATTCAGACTTTGGGCGGTGCAGGATATCTAAAAGAATGGCCCGTTGAACGCTTTTTAAGAGATGCAAAACTTTATGACATTGGTGCTGGAACGAACGAAATTCGGCGCTACCTCATAGCTCGGGAGTTGCTGGCTTAATGAGTGCTCCAACGCTTGAAACCAAACTAGACACCAGTTCGGAAACTTTCCGACAAAGACATGCATCAAATAAAGCTCTCAATGAAGAATTGAGAGAACGCATTGCTGAAATTGGGCTTGGTGGCCCAAAAAAATCCAGAGACAAACATGTTGCACGCGGAAAGCTCTTACCTCGAGAAAGGCTAAAGGTTTTATTAGACCCCGGCTCACCCTTTTTAGAAGTCAGTCAGCTTGCCGCCTATAATCTTTACGACAATGAAGTGCCTGGCGGCGGCATTATTTGCGGTATAGGCCGTGTGAGTGGTCGACAAGTCATGATCGTTATCAATGATGCTACCGTAAAAGGTGGCACATATTACCCCTTAACTGCAAAAAAACACCTTCGTGCTCAAGAAATAGCGGAAGAAAACCACTTGCCTTGTGTCTATCTGGTAGATTCTGGCGGCGCTAACTTGCCTCACCAAAGTGAAGTATTTCCAGACCGAGACCATTTTGGACGTGTCTTCTTCAATCAAGCCAATATGTCAGCAAAAGGCATCCCGCAAATAGCGTGTGTCATGGGAAGTTGCACAGCTGGTGGTGCATATGTGCCTGCTATGTGTGATGAATCTATCATTGTCCGCGATCAGGGCACCATCTTTTTAGCCGGTCCGCCGCTGGTCAAAGCTGCAACTGGCGAAGAAATCTCCGCTGAAGAATTGGGCGGTGCCGATACTCACGGACGCCAATCAGGACTTGTTGACCATATCGCTGATGATGATGAACACGCACTCACAATCGTACGTGACATTATCTCAACCCTTCCCCCACAAAAGCTTCCCGAGCTAAACATAATAGAACCGGAATCTCCACTATATGATGCAGATGAACTCTATGGTGTCATTCCACAAGATCTTAAAACGCCCTATGACGTCCGAGAAATAATAGCCCGCATCGTTGATGGAAGTAAGTTTAACGAATTTAAAGCCAACTTTGGGGAAACGCTTGTCACAGGCTTTGCCCACATATGGGGGATGCCAGTTGCTATCCTAGCAAATAATGGCGTGCTATTTTCAGAAAGTGCTCAAAAAGGTGCGCACTTCATTGAGTTAGCCTGTCAGCGTAAAATCCCTCTTCTTTTCTTACAAAACATTTCTGGCTTTATGGTAGGCGGAAAGTATGAAGCTGAAGGCATCGCAAAACACGGCGCAAAAATGGTAACCGCTGTTGCAACTGCCCAAGTCCCCAAGATTACAGTGCTAATCGGCGGAAGCTTTGGTGCAGGCAATTACGGCATGTGTGGCCGCGCCTATTCCCCCCGTTATCTTTTCACTTGGCCCAATAGCCGCATCAGCGTGATGGCAGGTGAACAAGCTGCAAGTGTCCTCGCAACTGTAAACCGTGACGCAACAAACTGGACACCTGAACAAACAGAAGCTTTTAAGCAGCCTATTCGAGACAAATATGAAGAAGAAGGAAACCCATTCTTTGCCACGGCGCGGTTATGGGATGATGGAATTATAGATCCAGCTCAGACACGTGATGTACTCGGTCTAGCCTTCGCATCAACTCTAAATGCGCCAATAGCCGATCATGCCCGCTTTGGCATGTTCAGGATGTGATGTCATGATCAAAAAGATACTGATAGCCAATCGCGGTGAAATTGCATGCCGGATTATGCGCACAGCTAAAGAAATGAATATTGCAACAGTTGCAGTATATTCTGATGCAGATGCAAAAGCGCTTCACACACAAATGGCGGATGAAGCTATTCACATTGGTCCTTCACCAGCAATTGAAAGCTATCTTGTTGGCGAAAAGATTATTGCAGCAGCAAAAAAAACTGGCGCTGATGCCATCCATCCAGGCTACGGCTTCTTGTCAGAGAATGCAGCTTTTGCTGATGCCGTCATAGATGCTGGTTTAATATGGATTGGCCCAAAATCATCTTCCATACAGGCTATGGGACTAAAGGATGCAGCCAAAACACTCATGGAGAAAGCCGGTGTTCCTTGTACGCCCGGTTACCTTGGCAAAGATCAATCTATAAAACGGCTTGAAAAAGAAGCTAAAACTATTGGTTACCCTGTCCTTATTAAAGCTGTCGCTGGCGGCGGTGGTAAGGGTATGCGTAAAGTAGACAATGCTAAGGACTTTGCTGAATCTCTCAAATCATGCCAACGCGAAGCAGCCTCTTCTTTTGGTGACGATCGCGTACTTTTAGAAAAATGGATCACTGCACCGCGTCACATTGAAGTACAAGTGTTTGGCGACAAACATGGGAATATTGTCCATTTGTTCGAGAGAGATTGCACGCTTCAACGCCGCCATCAAAAGGTAATTGAAGAAGCACCTGCTTTTGGCATGAACGAAGAAACGCGTGCACGGATATGTGAAACTGCAATTCTAGCGGCCAAAGCTGTAGACTATGAAGGTGCAGGCACAATTGAATTCATTGCAGATGCTTCTGGTGAACTAAACGCAGATAGCATCTGGTTTATGGAGATGAATACGCGGTTGCAGGTTGAGCACCCTGTTACAGAAGCCATTACAGGTATTGATCTGGTCGAATGGCAAATACGTGTCGCTTCAGGTGAACCAATCCCCGTTAAACAGGAAGATATCAGTATTAATGGTTGGGCTATGGAGGCGAGACTTTATTCCGAGAACCCCACGAACGGATTCTTACCATCCATAGGTAAAATAAACCTGCTAAACATGCCGTATGGTGTGCGTGTCGATACTGGGATTCAAGATGGAGTTGAAATCACTCCTTTTTATGATCCAATGGTCGCCAAGCTGATTGTACATGAAGAAAACCGCAAATTAGCTATGCATAGCCTAGCTGAAGCATGTGAAAACGTTTCGACCTACCCTGTGATCAACAATGCTGGATTTCTTTGTAATCTATTGAACCACAAAGCATTTGAAGCGGGCAGCTATACCACCGGATTCATTGATTCAAATTTAGAACCTCTTACAGCAAAGCCTCCCTTAAAGGTTGATAAACTAAAGGCCATATCATTTCTTCTAAGTGACGAAGATAAAGCCGGCCCATGGAATGGATTATTTGGTTTCAGAAATGGATCACAAGCTGATCTTTCAATGCGTATAAGCATTGATGGCGAGACCCATACTATAAGTGTAGACCCATATTGTGATGACTGCCCTTATTGGGAGCAAGTCTCAGGTGGTCTACTTTGTATTGATCAAGGGTGGCCCTACCTTGTGTCTTTGCCGCGCGGTAAAGCTAAATCCGGTGCTGGTGATTTATCAGATGGCCAGATTACATCTCCCATGCCTGGGAAAATACTTTCACTTTCAATAGCACTAGGTGATGAGGTCACGAAAGGCCAACCCCTTATCACGCTTGAAGCAATGAAAATGGAGCACAGCATGACCGCGCCATTTGATGGAAAAGTTATTTCTGTAAATGTGGAAGCTGACCAAAATGTTATGCAAGGCATGATATTGTTGGAAATCGTATCTCATCAAGATGAAGAGGTTTAATTCCTATGGCTGGCAAATATTTTGATGAGTGGACTATTGGTGACATTATCAAGCATGATTTACGTCGTACTGTAACTGACACTGACAACATCATGATGACTACGCTGACACACAATCCTCAGCCATTGCATTTAGACAAAGAATACGCAGAGAGCACAGAATTTGGCCAAATCGTCGTAAATGGCATTTTCACATTTGGCCTAATGGTTGGTATTTCTGTAGGTGACACAACTCTTGGAACACTCATCGCCAATCTAGGTTATGATAAAGTCGTTATGCCAAATCCTGTTTTTATCGGTGATACTTTGCGCGCAGAAACAGAAATCACGGAGATGAGAGTTAGCAAATCACGCCCCAATGCTGGTATCGTTACATTCACCCACCGTATGTATAATCAGCGAGATGAATTGGTTTGTCAGTGCTTACGAACGGCTCTATTGAAAAAGAGAGAAGCATGAAACTACGATCCCTTTTGTTTGTACCGGCAGACCGCCCTGACCGCTTTGAAAAAGCGATAAATTCATCTGCAGATGCCATTATCTTAGATATGGAAGATTCCGTTGTTCCATCTCACAAGCAAGAGGCACGCATTGCTGTTTCAGAATTTTTAAAGACACCGAAACCTAAGCCTATATTCGTCCGTATTAATCCCTTAACGACGCAATGGGCGGCACAGGATGTGTCTTGTCTACTTCCCTTCCCGCCTGCTGGAATAATTCTGCCCAAGGCTGAGGGAGCGCAATCTATTCTTACCCTAATCAAGCTTCTAAATGGAGTTATTATTCCTATCATTCCGATTACGACAGAGACCCCAACTGCCGTCTTTGAATTAGGCACCTATCGTGAAGTGTCGGAATATTTACTAGGCTTAACATGGGGAGCGGAAGACTTGCCAGCCTCCATTGGTGCATCAACCTCTAGACATGAAGACGGCAGCTATACTCCCCCCTATGAAATGCTTCGCAGTATGTCACTATTTTCTGCGCATGCTGCAGATGTTGCAGCAATAGATACAGTATATGTTGATATTAAAAACCAAGACGGCTTGGCAGCATATGCAGCGCGAAGTCGACGTGATGGCTTTTCAGGCATGATGGCAATTCACCCATCTCAAACTGACATTATCAATCAAGCATTTACGCCAACCGATATAGAAATTGCACAAGCACAATCTATTGTGGACGCTTTCAAAAGTGACCCCGACGCCGGAGCACTTCAGATCAATGGCAAAATGGTAGATGCACCGCATCTGGTTCAGGCTAAAAAAGTACTTGCGCGCCTAAAAAACTAAAAAAAATACCTTCTGGTTCTTCTCAGTTTTGACACTAAAGAACCAGAAGGCATAAATTTACTAATGGAAAATATCTAAGCTTCAGAAGCTCTTTTTACATCTGACCGATAAAAAATACCGGAGAACAGAAAGCAGATAATGCTCGCCGCGTTAAAAATGAGAATCCACCGCAGAGCTAATGTAAGTGGTGCCTCCACTCCCTGCGCAGCAAAATAATCACTTAAACTTCCTGCGATAAGTGGTCCGCCCCCAATGCCAATCAACGTAAGACAAAACAGAGTGAAAGCAGATGCAAATGATCGCATTTGCAAAGGCACAAGTTCTTGAGATGATGTATACGCGATGCTCGCATAAATTAGTCCGACGAAACACGGCACGATATTCCACATATAAGCGTGATTTACGGTTTCTGCACCGAGGAACATCCAAGCAAACGGCAGAGCAACCAACGAACATATTCCAATCATCCATGGACGCCAGCGAAGATCCTTAGCTGACAAGCGATCACACACATTTCCTAGAACAATAGCACCGAAACTCCCCACTACCCCGATAAGAAGTCCTAAAGGAAGTGCCACATCCATCACAGTCAAGTTATAGGAACGCTGCAAATGGCTTGAAATAAATGCCACATACGCATTCGCAGAAATACAAATCATCAAACATCCAAGCAACAACCAGATAAGTGATTTTTGCGTACCTATAAAGGCTAATGTTTCCTTCAAACTTGGCGCTTGCTCATGTTGCTCGCGCGCTTCCGAAAAGCCACGCTTTGGTTCTTTCATTGTAAAACGAACCAATAAAGCCAGTAACAATCCCGGCACACCCGCCACAAAGAAAGCTATTCGCCACCCGAAATGCGCGTAGACTTCAGCGGCCAGCACATACCCGATCATGATACCAAGTCCGATACCTGAAGTGTAAATACCCAAAGCCATTGCGCGCTGTTTAGGTGGGTACAGATCAGCGATAATACTTGTTGCCGGAGGTGTACCACCGGCCTCACCAACACCAACCCCCATGCGGGCAATGAGTAAATGCATAAAGTTCTGCGCAAACCCTGATACTGCAGTCATCGCGGACCAGACGGTTAGAGCTAATGCTATGATATTTCGGCGATTTCCTCTATCAGCCCACATAGCCACGGGAATTCCTAATGTCGCGTAAAAAGCAGCAAACGCAAGACCAGTCAGCAAACCAAGCTGACTGTCTTTCAGGTGGAGCTCTTGTTTGATCGGCTCAAGAAGCGTTACCAAAATCTGACGATCGACATGGTTGAAGGTGTAAACCAGCGTGAGAAGCCCTAAAACATAGGCACGCCCCTTAAAATTGGTTTGAGTTTCAGTACTTGGTTTGTTTAAGGAATCATTCATTGACCTAACTCCAGCTTTTTAAGAAAACTCTCAATTGTTTTCACACAGATAGGCTCATCCAATATTGGGGCGTGACCAACGTTTGAGACAGAGATTACATTCGCTCGACCGTGACGGTGAACCATTTTTACAGCCGTATCACTTGAGAAAAGATCAGAAATTTCGCCACGTACAACCAATAAAGGTCGTTTAAATGTAGAAGCGAACAAAGCCCAAGTTTGCATCTCTACTGAAATGTCAGCTTCTATATTTTTCAGGCTTTCTGCAATTGCCGGATCATAATCCAAAACAATTTTACCATCTTGATTTTCTTTGTGAGTTCGCTTGGCAAACTTCATCCAATCATCATGCCTGAAATTTGGAAAAGCTGAATGTTGAGATTTTTCAACTGCTAACGCAGCATCTTCCCATGAATCATGCTCAATGAAATTGCCCACATACCCTGCAATTCTCTCAAGTCCAGCTTGCTCAAGTTTTGGGCCCACATCGTTTAAAACGACTCCCAACAACTCTTGTGAAAGCATTTGGCTTAAAAGGAGCGACATCAATCCTCCCATCGAAGTCCCGATTAAGACCAACTTAGAAGGTTTTACGATCGCAAGCAGATCCAAGACATCTTGCACATAGACATCTAAACGATATTTCGAGGGATCTTGATCTCTATCAGATCGGCCACGTCCTCTCACGTCTATCGCGATATAGCGTCTATGATTCCCCAAACTTTGAATCATAGGTTCAAAATCTTTATGGTTCCGTGTTAACCCGTGAAGACATAGAACAGTTAAATCTGCATCTTCAGGTCCATAGCTTTTAGCAAAAAGATTTAGCCCATCTCGCGATTGGTAGATGATTTCACCATTCTTCATTGTTTCCTCGCCGTCTTTTTATATTTCAACAGATGTTGAACATGAAATGACTTAGGACACAATAGTTAGATCAAACATATGAAAATCTGGACATTTATAATCCGCGCCCTATTCTTGTCGGATGGTAAGCACGACTCAATCAAATACTACTACCGACGGCGATGGAATTAGCCGCCGTACTCGTATCCTCAACGCTGGTGAAATCCTTTTCTCTCAAAATGGGTTTGACGCCGTTACATTGCGAGAAATCGCTAAATTAGCAGAAGTAGATCTTGCTTTACCTAATTATTACTTTGGTCGTAAAACCAAAGTATTTGAAGCCGTTTTCAAACGTAGAGCGAAACTTCTCAATGATTGGCGCTTAGATGCGCTTCACAAAGCAGTTGCAGAAGCAGCGCCCAACCCGCCCTCTATCCGCTCAATCATGGAAGCTTATCTCAAGCCTGTCCTCACTGGTTCCCATATTAAAAAACCTGGCTGGAGAGAATATTACGCGCTTGTCGCATACGTGAATAACTCTTCTGAATGGGGTGGTAAGCTCATGTCAGAATTTTTTGACCCAATGGTTGGGACATTCCTAGAGCAACTAAGAGCGGCTTACCCTGAAGCATCTGAAGCAGATATGCTTTGGAGTTACCACTGTCTTTCCGGCGCGCTAACTTTAGCTTTCGCTCAAACTGGACGCTTGGATACTCTTTCAAACAACAAACTTCGTTCTACCGACCTGCAACAAGGCTATGAAACCATTTTAGAATTTTGCATAGCCGGTTTTGAAGCAAGTTGCGGAAGAAAATAAACGTCACAATTAGTATATTGTTACATAAAAAACGGCGACTGATTTCTCCGTCGCCGCTCTTTTAGTTTAATGATTTTAGAATATTAGAACTTATATCCTACCGACATAGTAAACGTCCGAGGGTTTCCATAAAATGCAGTTAAAGTCCCCTCTAATCCCAATGTTGGCGTGAAAGATCCGTCTGGCCCAATTGAAACAAAATTGTATCCAGCCACTTTGTATTCCTCATCAGTTAAGTTCTTACCATGCAGCCCTAAAGTCCATTGATCATTAGGTGCAGTCCACACAAGACTCAAATCATACAAAGTAAATGCTTCCTGATCCAAGAAAGGATTTGGTGCTTCGAACTGACTTGAATCCCCTTTGTATGAAATGGTGGTCGCAACATTCAAATCACCACCCCCAAGAGGCGTATTATATGTAAACACACCACTCGCAGACCAGTCGGGAGTATTCTGGAATACACGCTGATCAGACACATCAACTTCATTGAGGATATATTCGTCATATTGCGCGTCTATATACCCGGCGGTAACAGATGCATTTAAGAAGTCACCTGTCGTAAAGATATCATCAGCAACATGCGCCAAAGCTTCAAATTCTATCCCTGAAACAGTAGCAGCACCCGCATTCGTCGTCACACCTGTGAAAGTATCATTAATTCCATCATCATCAGTATCGACACCGATTGAACCAGGAATTTGAATATCAGTATAATCCATAAGGAATGCGGCAATATTTGTTGTTACCCTACCGTTTCCAAATGACGATTTCAGCCCCACTTCAAAACTATTTACAGATTCAGGGTCGAATGACATGAATTCATAAATTTCTTCAGCTGACACAACTGAATCTTGGTTTAAATCAGGCGCTGTTGATGTCTGACCACGTGGATCAAAACCTCCACCTTTAAAGCCCTTGGATGCAGACGCGTAGATATTGTGATCAGGTGTAGGCTTATAGCTAAGCGCTATACGCGGCGTAAATTCATCCCATTCATTTGAACCATTAAAGTCGGAAGATGTGGCGATGACGATACCATCACCATTGAAGAATTCAGAAAAACCACCAATATATGTTCGTCTCAAAACGGTAGAAGTACGTTCATCATGTGTAAAACGTCCTCCTACAGTTAAAGACAATTGTTCGGTGAAATCATAACTAAAGTCTGCGTATGCAGCCCATGTTTTTGTTTCAACTTCTCCAAATGTCTGAGCATTTAATCCCGGCAACGAAATCAACGCACCAGTATTTGCTAGCAACACATCAAACACAGTTGATGCATTTGCATCGAGATAATAAATCCCTGCAATTCCGTTTAATTTGTCACCAGTATAAGACAACTGCAACTCATTTGAAAGTTGATCATTTGCATAAATAGCTGGCACATCAAGATCAGCAGATTGCAGACTATCAAAATCAATTGGAGATGTCGTTTCATCTTCTCTATAAGCTAAAATGTTCTTGATAGTGATACTGTCGTTCAGATCCAATGTCGTAACAAAAGACCCACCATAAGCTTCCACTTCTTGCTGAACAACATTCAATCCAGCGCGTGTATCAAACACATCACCCAAAACTGGAGCACCCGATAACTGGCCAGGAATAAGTCTATGTCCTTGGCGTGCAACAGAATCATCTTTCGTATAATCACCTGACAGCTTGAAAGACAAACTTTCCGTTGCATCTAATTCCATCGACAAACGACCAGAAAGTACATCTTTGTTATAATTTTCAGCGCCAGTGATGACATTTTTCCCAAAACCGTCACGGTTTAATTTTGTGACAGCTGCACCGACGCGGAAAGAATCAGATATCGGAACCGAACCTTTAACTAACGCTTCAGCTTGTCCATACGTACCGTAAGCGCCACTCACTTCTAATTCTGGTTCATCTGAAAGGTCTTTTGTCACATATTTGACGGCACCACCGATCGTATTGCGACCATATAGGGTTCCTTGAGGTCCACGAAGCACCTCAATACGCTCAACGTCAAACACATCTAAAACAGCTCCCTGAGGTCTGTTCAGATATACATCATCCAAATATACCCCTACGCCGCTTTCAAAACCAGAAACAGGATCTTGCTGCCCCACACCGCGGATAAATGCCGTTAAAGTTGAGTTCGTACCACGTGATACTTCTAATGTGACATTTGGAGAAAGTTTCGAAACTTCCGTCATGTCTGCAACACCGAGATTTGCCAACGCATCCCCACTGATCGCTGTGACGGATACAGGAACATCTTGTAAGTTTTGTTCACGTCTCTGAGCTGTGACGACTATAGTATCATAAGTTTTTGCACTCTCTGTTACTTCATTATCAGTCTGAGCTAACGCAACGCCAGACAAAGCAGTTGTGCTTGCACCCAATAACATTGCTAACGCGAATGATTTTTTTGATCTGTTCATACCTATTCCTCCCAATGCGAGCCATTTTGACTTCTTCTAAACCAACAATTTTTCAACAAATGTTGATTTCAACACGCGTTGAAAGTATAGATAGGTTTATGACCTGTCAATTGGGTTCAGTATAATCTAACGAACCGCCAGATGTTCGGGTTTAAAAGCACAACAAGGGGAAGAAGAATGGCTAATAAAATTTATTCAGATGCTAATTCAGCACTGGATGGCCTCCTACAGGATAATATGACCATTGTATCGGGAGGTTTTGGGCTTTGTGGAATTCCCGAACTACTGATCAATGCGATCCAAAAGAATGGATCTAAAAACCTCACGGTCATTTCAAATAATGCTGGTGTCGATGGTTTTGGATTAGGGCTTCTCCTAGAAAACCGTCAAATCAAGAAAATGATTTCTTCTTATGTCGGTGAAAATAAAGAATTTGAACGCCAATATTTAAATGGTGAACTGGAATTGGAATTTAATCCACAAGGCACCCTAGCTGAGAGATGCAGAGCTGGTGGAGCTGGAATTGCAGGATTTTATACCAAAACGGGTGTGGGAACAGTTATTGCTGAGGGGAAAGAACACCGAGATTTTAATGGTCAGACCTACATTTTAGAAACAGGGCTAACGGGCGATATAGCCATTGTAAAAGCTTGGAAAGGCGATGCTCAGGGAAACCTTATCTACCGAAAAACTGCTATGAATTTCAATCCAGATATGGCTATGGCGAGTAAAATGACCATCGCAGAAGTAGAAGAAATTGTACCCGTCGGCTCCCTTGATCCTGCCCACATTCATACTCCGGGCGTATTCGTTCAACGCGTGATCCAAGGACATCATGAAAAACGAATCGAAAAAGTAACCACACGCACCAGAGAGGAGTCATAATTATGCCTTGGGACCGCAACCAGATGGCTGCCCGTGCAGCTCAAGAACTTGAAGACGGCTTTTATGTAAACCTTGGTATTGGTATTCCAACACTTGTTTCAAACTACATTCCAGAAGGCGTGGATGTTACGCTTCAATCGGAAAATGGCATGCTTGGAATGGGACCATTTCCTTTTGAAGGAGAAGAAGACGCCGACCTGATAAACGCTGGCAAGCAAACCATTACAGAACTCGATCGCACTAGCTTTTTTTCCTCTTCTACTTCATTTGCCATGATTAGAGGCGGACATATAAATCTTGCAATTCTCGGTGCTATGGAGGTTGCTGAAAATGGAGATCTCGCCAACTGGATGATTCCAGGCAAGCTTGTCAAAGGAATGGGTGGCGCAATGGATCTGGTTGCAGGCGTGCAGCGCATTATAGTCGTCATGGATCACACAAATAAGCGAGGAGAATCAAAACTTCTCCCTTCCTGTACCCTCCCTCTAACTGGAAAAGGCGTTGTTGATAGAATCATTACAGATTTAGGGGTATTTGACGTTGTTCCACATGGGCTAAAAATCGTGGAGTTGGCAACTAACGTTACGCTCGACGAAATCAAATCAAAAACTTTAGCTAATTTGGTGGAATGAACATGTCAAAACACCCACTTAGCGACTTTTTGGACCTTACAGGGAGAAATGTACTCGTTACCGGATCGACAAGTGGTATCGGTAAAGGGATTGCCATCGGTTTAGCCAATGCAGGGTGTAATGTAATGATCAATGGACTTGGGCTTCCCGAAGAAATTGAAACATTTAGGTTAGAACTGGAAAACACGTCAGGCAGAAAAATCATTTACTCAGACGCTGATCTTACAAATCCGTCAGAGATTGATAATATGTTTGACGTTTTTAAAGAAGCTTTCGGTGATATCCACGGCGTTATCAACAATGCTGGAATACAACACATTGCGCCAATAGAAGACTTTCCAACTGAAAAATGGGACCAGATACTTTCTCTCAATCTGAGTTCCATTTTTCATACTACTCGATTAGCTTTTTCAGAGATGAAAGCGCGTAATTGGGGCCGCATAATAAACATTTCTTCAGCGCATGGCTTGACTGCCTCTCCTTTTAAATCGGCATATGTAACTGCCAAACACGGAGTCATGGGCTTTACAAAGACAGCAGCATTGGAAGGTGCTGAATTTGGTATCCGAGTAAATGCTATCTGCCCAGGTTATGTCCACACCCCGTTAGTCGACAACCAAATTCAAGCGACAGCTAAAGCTAGAAATCTTGAAATCGATGAAGTGATTAAAACAGTGATGCTTGACCGACAACCAACCAAAGAATTTACAACTATCGAAGAAATAGCCCGAATGACGTGTTTCCTTATGTCCGATGCTGCAAATAGCATCACTGGTGCTGATATAAAAATGGAAGGCGGCTGGACGGCTCTGTAGTGCACTATACAATTACCATTTTGAATTAGATATTGAGCATCCAAAATGGACAACCGCCACTCTATTCCTAACGGATTTGTTCCAATTGTAGACCGGGGGCCTTTAGTTGATCTACTAGCCCCCTTTTATCGTTATCAGTCGAAAGATAATACATCCCCAAAAAAATTTGGCTTCATGCCGGAAAATCGACATACCAACAATTTGGGTTTTATGCACGGCGGTATGATCTCAACTCTACTAGACGTCTTTATGGCCCAAGCGTTATCCGAAATTTATGACCAAAAACTCGTAACCTTGACTCTAAAAATAGAATTTCATCACGTCATAATGATTGGCAAATGGGTGGAAGCAGAAGTTACACTAAATGAGGTTAGCGATAATCTGACAACAATCTCTGCTACTCTTAATTCTAGAAATCGCGTATGCGCCTCTGCAATAGGTAGTTTCAAACTGTTTAAACGTTGAAAAAGTCATCCCCAAAGTGCTTTTCTCAACATATTGATTGCAGTACAAATCAAAAGAATCCCAAAAATTTTTCTTAATCTCACGGCATCCAAACCATGAGCAATCCAAGCACCTATAGGCGCGAATGATGTTGTCATCAGCGCAATAAGTAGAAACCCCGGAAGGTTCAAATAACCGATAGATATTGGTGGGAGATTTTCAACATACCATCCATTGATGACATATCCAACAACAGCTGGAATACCAATTAAAGCTCCAAACCCTGCACTCGTACCAATTGCCTGATGTATAGAACGACCATAAAGAACCATTGTGGTCACACCAAATACACCTCCCCCAATTCCCATCAATGATGAACACAAACCAATAGTGATGGATATAAACCAAGCTATTGGTCCGCTAGGAATATCACTTGCTAGCTTCCAGCTCGGGCGCCCAAAGATAAGTTGTGCAGCAAGCAAAAAAGCAACAGCACCAAAAAATATAGTTAGCGCCCGACCAGAAAGGATTGCAGCTAAAAAACTACCTGCAAACGCTCCTAATATTATGAATGGACCCCACAATTTCAGAATATGCCAGTCAACAGCCCCTTTGGCATTGTGAGACAGCACAGATCTGATTGATGTTGCAATAATTGTAGCTAACGATGTTCCAACCGACACATGCATTGCTGTTTCAGCAAAACCTAGAGAGCTAAAGGTAAGATATAAAGCCGGCACTATAATAATGCCTCCACCTACTCCAAACATACCAGCAGCGATACCAGCGCCAGCACCTGCGAAAATCAAGGCAAATAGAAGAGGAATGTTCGTAAGGATCAATTCATCCATAATTACTTCTGACGTGTTGGAAATGGAGAGACAAAAAAACCGCTAATTACTTAGCGGTTTTTAGGGTTTTAAAGAAAAATCACATCAAGCAAACTGTTTTCTAAACTGTCGGAATGAAATCATACGTTCATTCTGTTCATCCCATAGTGCTAGTGGAACGCATTTGAAACTTTGCCATAATGTAAGGCGGTTTAAATCTTTTAAGTCCGGATGGTCTTTCAGAACTTTAGGTAATTTATAAAAAGGTATTTTGCTCGCCGCATGATGCACATGGTGAATACCTATATATCCAGTCAACCAACTTAAAGGCTGTGGCAAATCATAGTGAGAGCTACCTAATAAGGCCCCTTCAGTGTGATTCCACTTATTATTTCTAAACCAGAGAACATCTTCAAATTGGTGTTGAACATAAAACAACCAAACACCTAGAACTGCAGCAAAAAATACTGATGGTACAAACACAGCAAGCAATGGAGCCCACCCAAAATTGGATACAAGCAACCATGCAATCGCCGCAACCGCTATATTCGTTCCGATTGCACTCACCCACGGACGCCAGCCTTCTTTCATGATACCGGACGGTATTCTGTGCTCTAAAAAGAACATATAAACCGGACCGATAATGAATAATGTAATTGGATGACGATAAGCGCGGTATCCAAATTTCTGGAGAGAACTAAGCTCCTGATATTCTTCAACGGTTAGTGTATCAATCGCACCTAACCCACGTCGATCAAGGTTCCCAGAGGCTGCGTGATGAATCGCGTGCGTGCGCCTCCAAACATCATAAGGTGTTAATGTTAGAATACCGACACACCTACCAACCCAATTATTGATAGTTGGCGATTTAAAAAAAGCATGATGCCCACAATCGTGTTGGATCAGGAACATCCTAACAAGGAAAACACTTGCAGGAAGACACAAAAGGACAGCAAGCCAAATCATACCTGACACAGACGCCCAAAAAGCTCCTGCCCACAACAACGCAAGAGGAGTAATTGTAAGTAGAATCTCAAAAATAGAATGTGTCAGATCGGGTTTTTGGTAGGCTGAAAGTATCTTCCGCCATGCCGGCTGTTTTGTTTCAGTCGTCATACGGTCTCTATCTCTTACAGGCCGCGGCCATAACTCTAAACCATTCGCCAATAGTGTCGTTTTTGCCAACGCGCATGAAAACACTATCAGATGGTTCCCTCATGGAACCGTGAAGCCAATGTCTAATGTCCTCATTGCATCAGTCAAGTAGTGATCTTGTTTCCAGCAATATTTTAAACAGCAAGTATGAAAATATTACGTCTCACATCCTGCAAATTGTCGTTCTAATTTAACAAATTATTTGGACAAAAACACACCTTCAACCTGCATTTTCTCCGGCACGCAAACAAGCCAAATGTACAATATTGGCCAAACGCCCTCGACAATTGCCTTCGACAGGGTTGCGATAGCACGAATCATCAGGACTTAGATCCATTGCCACAGCGATATAAGCCAACAATTCTCCTGAATCCTTTCCGTATGGCACTAAATTCCCGTTCTGATCTCTATTGAAGTTTAATGAGACCCGGCGATTGATTTTAGTCATGGCATCATCGGCGGTGCATGCTGATGCAAACAAACTTCTTTCAATAGCTGCGTTCGTTACATTCTCTTGCTCTTGGGAACTGCGCAACAATACAGGCCATTTTGTATTCACATGATTGGCAAACGATTGCGTGACACTTCGGGTTGCTTCCCAGTTAATTGGTACGTTGCTCCCAGAATCAGCTATCCTCTTCAACTCAGCTGCTGAACGACGTGAAAACAGAGTTGCATCATGAAGCCCAGCAACAGAACACATTCTTCTATCACTCGTCGTCGTACATAGTGTTTTGACATCCTCAATTGCCTCTTGAGCAGAGGTATATGGATCACTCTGCCCTTCTTGTGGTGGCATTTCAATCAACAACACACGTGCTTCCATCTCAAGAAAACGACATCCAAGGGCATCTTCGGGGCGCGATGATGAAGATATATTTTCAGTCTTGGCAATCAGTTGATTGATGTCATCAATATTTTTTAGGACCGCTATACTTTGATCATCAAATTTGGAAATAGCGTCTTTGATATTTTCAAGAGAGACCAAATCTTTGCCATACTGACAGTGAGATTGCTTCACTGTGGCGTCTGTATAATTAGTATTTGAATTGCCTGATGTTTGAGTAGTTGCACACCCTGCACCCCACACAACCGATGCAGCAATAAACCCCTTCAAATAACTCAATGACATATGTGCCTCCCTGTTTTCTAAAATCGAAAATCTTTAGCTAGTTACTCCAACTATTCGTATCACCGGTTTCAGCCTTCAAAGCCTCGATGATATCGACAGCTTGAATTTCATCCACCGCTCCAACACCATTCTCAAGAATATGAGAGATAAAATACTTAAAAACAAAGAGCCACTCATCAGCGTTCATTGTTGTAGATGGATCGTCAGAAAGCGACATTGAGTTCAGCTTCTCAATAAACAACCCAACCTCTTGAATATGAGCCTTTTGGTCACCTGTCGTCTTTTTTTCAATAACACGCACAAGATTGGCATTAGCCGCTTTAATAGTAACTTTAAGAGCTTCTCTGAGTGTTTCACCAAAAAGAACACTGCCAGTGACACGACCTTCACTGTGCATCACATCTCCAGCTTTTCGTAAGACCTGCTGAATCAACTCTAATCCGACCTCATGCCCCATACTGTCTTCTGCATTCACAGAAAAAAGTACGCCAGGATTACGAGCGGCGGTCAATGTCATAACGGACACAACTGATCTCCAGTCATGTGCATTAAGCAATCCTAATTCGTCACTAGAAATAGCTTGAGCTGCAATACGTGCAATTTCCTTCACTTCGGAATTTGCAGACCGACCTGCCGCCATGTGCGGATGCGAAGCTATATGACCGGCCATAACTTTTACCAGATCAACAGCTTGCTCACGCGTAAACAATTGCTGAAGCACCTCACCGCGATTTCCTTTAGAGATACCAAGTTTCAAACCGCTCATTAGATCCGCAAACAAATGGCTATAAACATCCGCCCAAGCAGTATCCCAATCTTTGTTTCCGGCTTTACCTTGGATTCGCGTTGTTCCGTACTCGCCAACGACATCAAGCGCGGCACTCATTATTTCAGAACCAAAACCAGAATTAGCATCAAAAGGAGGCGGTGCCATGTCCTGCATGACAGTGACCATGTTTTGAAGAAGCTGTCTGGCCGAATTTGTTTCTAAAGAACGACCCCTCATAAACAGTTCTGGTCTTTTTGAAGCTGTTTTCAAAGTCGCCTCATATACCTTTAATGCACCGACCTCTGACAATGCATCCACTATATTAAATGCATCAGGGCGTATTGAAACAGCATCGCCTAGCACTGTGCGGGTAATTTCACCCATCAGTTTCTTGGTCCCAGCATCCCCTTTTAAAAAAGCGTCGGCATTATTGTTGATGGCCACTAGTGCACCATGAACCATTGGCCCTGACACAACTCGTGTTAGTTTTTCATGTGCAAGGAACTCTAATCCTTCGCTTGTTTCTACTTCAGCCTTAAGTGGCTCAATCATACCATGAATAACAGGTTGCCAACGCTCTTTGCTTGTCACTAATTCAGGATGTTGTGACACAGACACTAATGCGGAATGAACGAAGGTTTTAACAAGACGTTCGCCAAAACCTTGTTCGCCGCCGCCATCTAGTTTCACTCTATCAACTAAAACATCCAGACTTGGTATTAAGCCTTCCAATATGCCTTCCGCTTTTTTATCGAAACCAAGAACTTGCGGCTGACTCCCGATTACGTCCAATGCAACATCAGCCAGCTCCAACCCGAATCTAGCCCATCCGCTTGGTTTCGTACTTGTGAACCATTCTTTGTGTATATACTGAATGCGAGGGTCTAACGCGGTATTCCGAAGTATTTTACTATCAACAGCATCAGGTATTTCGTTTCTCAGAGCCTCGTATAAAAAATCCACACAAGACGCGACCTGAGACCTATGGCGCGCAGTTGGCTTTGCCAGCTCCATCGCATCACCTGATGCTAAGCTTTGCTCCGTAAACAACGAATCTAATTCACCGCCCAAACGGCAATGATGATGTAAATCTCGCCGGCGGTAGACATAATCAACCGCCATCCATTCTATTTCCTGACTGTCATGAACTGGAAACCTAGTCGTAAGAACAGAAAAATCTTGTGACAACAATTGATCTCTTCTGGCGTGTCTTGCTGCTTTACCAAGTTGAATCACACCAGAAACGGCCGTCATAAAAAGAGCTGGCGATAAAATCACAATATCACTCCTTACCCTCTATATTTTCGAAGACCATTATTCATTGTCACCGGCTTTGTTGGTCCTGGCCGAGTTGGCATCTCTCCAATAAATACGCCAGCTTTAGGCACTACGGGGGATGATTGGGGCAAAACTACAGGCTCAACATTTGCGGACTCAGTCGCGGTAGGTACGCCTACTTCTTTACCTGCTACTGTGAGAAATGCATCGGTAAGAAGATCAAGGTCTGGCTCACTACCTGGTGCAGCCAAAGAGCCTTTAACTTCTCGCGGTCGACGTACCTCACCTTCGGCCATTGGTGGCACTGGATCGGTTGCTCGCGCTCGTGAAGTACCACTAGCTGCTGACGCATTGCGAAGCGCAAAAGATGCCATCGCCCGAAACAGATTAAACCAGAAATTAGCACCAAGTCCGATCAAGCCTGCTGTAGCAATCATACCAAGCAACCACTGAGCGCCTTCTGGTGTCAAAATACGGGGTATTGCTTTACTATCGTATAGCCCAAACAAACTTACTGAATCAGCGAAACCTTTGACATCACAATTTGAGTTTTCAGGTACATCACAATAAGGAAAATAATTGCGCCCGACAGGAAAGCCTGCATTAGACAATATTCTAAAATCTGATGATATTGATGAAGCAAGCCCTGTCGAGGTGCCGTTTTGAGACTGAGCTAAAGTCGCTTGATTGATCTTTTGAGTGATAAAGCCATCCAACGCCTCTTCAGAATTAAACGTATTTAAAACACCGCTTAGTGCACCTTGGTTGGTCGCGAGATGAGAGTAGATTGCCAATGCATTCACATTCCCAAGAGACACAATCAACAAAGCGACGGCAGTTGTAAAAACTTTAGCACGAGAACCAAAAAATTCAGATTGCCCAGCACCATACCTATCAAACTCATACACTAATCTATTAAGTGACTGTTTTATCTGTGGACGACTCATGCCTGATAAGCGCTGTCCGTAGTCTGTCTGTGTAAGTTGTTCAACGAATTGCAGTTTTGAGAGGTTTTCAAATCGGCGCGTAAAAATGTTCAGAAATGGTATATTTGCGATCCACCACCAACGCCCTTTACCGCCGTACGCCGGGCTACGTGTCATTTGCTTAGCAAATTGATCCGCGCGCTTAGATGCACCACCTTGTAAACCTTGTGTTACATCAGGGTATTCAGGATCAAGCGGCATTACAACGCCATCATGCAAAGCCCGAAGCATTTCCTGCATTCCGCCACTTCGAAGAGCAAACACTTTGTGAATAGCTTCAACGACCACAGAAGCAATCGTGGACATAACTGCCATTATGCCAGCAAAGGCAAATAAAGCGAGAATCCAATTCATAATCTGTCCCCTCAGACGCACATTGAAAAGTCTTCAATTGACTAACTATAGACAAGCAACGCCTACTCACAAGAAGAATGTTCAGGCCCAAACGACTTATTCACCGAACTGAAAGGCAAATAACTCGCCCAATTGGTGTATCAATTTCCTAATAGGTGAAAAGAATTGCGATTTCAGCACAAATATGCGGCTAGTAAAGGGAATGTTTTACCTTTTTAAGCGCATAGCAGTGCGTATGATTGTATTTACTGTTTATCGCTTTTATTCGCAGTCATGCTCGGATTAAAATAAATACCACATCTCGTTCACTGCTTCTGAAAGATACCATGTCTATCCAAGCCAGCATCTATCACCTCACTCATTACAAATATGATCGTCCAGTAACACTTTCTCCTCAAGTGATCAGATTGAGACCCGCCCCACATTCTCGTACTCCAGTGATTTCACACTCACTGAAAGTGAGCCCCGGCGGGCATTTTGTGAACCATCAACAAGACCCATACGGGAACTGGCTTGCAAGATATGTATTTCCAGAACCTGTCCGTGAATTGAAAATTGAAGTCGATTTAGTCGCGGATATGAGCGTCTATAATCCTTTCGACTTTTTCGTCGATGAACTCGCTGAGACATGGCCTTTTAAGTACCCAGCTGAACTCAAGCATGACTTAAAAATATACACAAAAACAAAGAAACCCGGAAAACGATTACAATCATTCTTATTCAACTTCCTTGAAGAAGGTAAGAAGAAGGGTTTGCGGACAATCGACTTCATTGTCGAATTAAATTTAGCTGTAAACAAAGTTGTTGATTACGTTATTCGCATGGAACCTGGTGTTCAAACACCAGAAGAAACTTTAAAATTAGCCAGAGGGTCTTGTCGTGATTCATCTTGGCTATTGGTGCATGCGTTTAGAAACCTTGGATTTGCTGCAAGGTTTGTTTCTGGATATCTAATTCAGCTCAAACCTGACTTAAAGTCTCTCGATGGTCCTGCAGGAACTGACAAAGATTTTACTGATCTACATGCTTGGTGTGAAGTTTATTTGCCTGGTGCCGGCTGGGTAGGTCTTGACCCAACATCGGGTCTGCTAGCAGGTGAAAGCCACATTCCACTTGCTGCAACTCCTCACTATTCCAACGCTGCACCTATTGTCGGAATGGCCAGTGACGCAGAAGTCGAATTTGACTTCGATATGCAAGTTTCACGAACAGCAGAACACCCACGTATTACAAAACCATTTTCTGATGCATCATGGGATAAACTAGATGCATTAGGGCAACGCGTCGATGAGATTTTAAAGAGCGAAGATGTCCGCCTCACCATGGGGGGAGAACCAACTTTTGTATCTATAGATGATTTTGAATCAGATGAATGGAATACAGAAGCTGTAGGTCCAACAAAAAAAGTCTTAGCAGACCGTTTGATCCGCCGATTACGTGATCGTTTTGCACCCGGTGGATTCCTACACTATGGACAAGGCAAATGGTATCCAGGTGAAACCCTTCCGCGCTGGACATATTCCCTATATTGGCGCGGTGACGCAAAACCAATTTGGAAAAATGTAGACCTTATCGCAGCAGAAGATCAGGATACAGAAGCAACATCAAAAGATGCGGCAGACTTATTGGAAGTTATAGCTTCGAAGCTAGAGATCAGTCAGGATATGGTCGCACCGGCCTACGAAGATCCTGCAGAGTGGATCTTACGAGAAAACTCTCTCCCCGAAAACGTGACACCAGACAATTCAAAATTGGATGACGCTGAAGAGCGCGAACGAATTGCCCGCGTATTTGAGCGTGGTCTTACAAAACCTGCTGGATATGTTTTACCAGTGCAACGTTGGCAAGCAAAGAGTGCTGGTCGGAGATGGCGATCAGAAAAGTGGACGACGCGTCGAGGTAAAATATTTCTAACTCCGGGGGACAGCCCAGTCGGATACCGCCTACCTTTAAGTGCGTTACCTTACCTCAATAAAATAGAATACCCCTATACGTTCGAAGCTGATCCTACTGGTGTAAACGGCCCGCTTCCAGAATTTTCTGGACAAGCTCCTTATAACAATGAGTTAAATCCACGCCCTCAACCATTCCGTCAAAACACAGAAGAAATTAGGACCGAACAACAACAAGTCCAAGATGCGACCCTTATTCAGGCGACACACGTTAGAACTGCTCTGGCTGTGGAACCAAGAAATGGGCGTTTATGTGTATTCATGCCGCCAACTGAAACTGCGGCTGATTATCTTGAGCTAATCTCTATAACTGAACAAGCAGCCGAGGACTTGGAACTTCCAATTCACATAGAAGGGTATGCTCCTCCTTCAGACGCGCGATTAAACGTCATTCGAGTTGCGCCAGATCCAGGTGTCATAGAAGTCAACATCCACCCCGCTTCTAGTTGGGATGAATGCGTAGATATTACAACTGCAGTCTATGAAGAAGCACGGCAGACCCGTCTAGGCGCTGATAAGTTCATGACAGATGGGAAACACACCGGTACAGGTGGTGGAAACCACGTTGTTGTTGGAGGAGCAACACCTCTAGATAGCCCATTCCTACGTCGTCCTGACCTATTAAGAAGTCTTATTTTACACTGGCAACGTCACCCAAGCCTTTCTTATCTTTTTTCAGGCTTGTTTATTGGACCAACCAGCCAAGCCCCCCGTATTGACGAAGCTCGTCATGACAGCCTTTATGAACTTGAGATTGCCCTATCTCAAATCCCACATCCGGGCAAAGGAGAAGCGCCTCAGCCGTGGTTGGTGGACCGCCTCCTTCGGAATATTCTGATTGATGTAACAGGAAACACGCATCGTGCAGAGATCTGTATCGATAAACTTTATTCGCCGGACGGTCCAACCGGACGCTTAGGGTTAGTCGAATTCCGTGGTTTCGAGATGCCTCCAGAGCCTCGCATGAGTTTAGCTCAGCAACTTCTCATTAGAGCTCTAATTGCTCGTTTTTGGCGAAGCCCAATTGATGGCAATTTAAAACGTTGGGGTACAACACTCCACGATAAATTTATGCTTCCAGAAAATGTCTGGGCTGATTTCCTTGAGGTTCTAGAAGATCTTCGAATTCATGGGTTCGACATGGACCCCGAATGGTTCAAAGCGCAAGCTGAGTTCCGTTTCCCATTTTGTGGTGAAACTGAAGTCGAAGGTATGAAACTAGAAATTCGTCAGGCACTGGAACCGTGGCATGTTATGGGAGAAACAGGCGCAATCGGCGGAACTGTACGTTATACAGATAGCTCTGTAGAACGCGTTCAAGTAAAATTGACCGGAGCTGATCTTAGCAGATATCAAGTGACATGTAACAAACGCCAAGTACCTCTGAGCGTATCTCCGGATGGCAAATCAGCAATTGCCGGCGTACGTTTCAAAGCTTGGCAACCACCGCTTGCTTTACATCCAGTACGCCCCGTTGATGCACCACTTACATTTGACATTTATGACAAATGGTCTGGCCGTGCTATTGGTGGGTGCGTGTACCATGTCGCTCACCCTGGTGGTAGAAGCTATGACACCTTTCCAGTCAATGGCAATGAAGCTGAAGCACGGAGATTAGCACGTTTTCAGGAATTTGGTCATTCACCAAATAGCTATCACGTGTTAGGCGAGTCTCCTCACCCAGAGTTTCCTATGACTTTGGACCTCAGAAGGCCTGCTGGAATCTAAATTTGCCCAATAGCCAGACTAATCAAGATGTTTCATCTTGTGATTTGTTAAATTACTATACACCGCTTAGCGGTGTATTTGATGAAATGATGACAACGAATGGAGAGGTTCGCCCGATATGGCGTAACTTCATCAACCATTTGTGCTCTATTTCACCAGAAGAAATGAAACGAAAAACCCTACGCGGCAACCAATATCTGGATGATGCGGGGGTTTTTTATCGTCAATATGGTGAATCTGGTACGCAGGAACGCGACTGGCCGCTAAGCCATATTCCAGTTCTCGTTGCCGAAGGAGAATGGAAAAACATCTGTGAAGGCCTTTCTCAAAGAGCAGATCTATTAGAGGAGGTTCTAAATGATGTTTATGGAGACAACACTTTAGTTCGAGACGGTATTTTACCTCCCAATCTCATTGCATCTAACCCCGAATGGTTGCGTCCTATGGTTGGTTCAAAACCCCGCGGCGGACATCATCTCCATTTTTTAGCTTTTGAAATTGGGCGAGGCCCCGCTGGGAATTGGTGGGTGTTGGGTGATAGAGCTCAAGCGCCATCCGGAGCAGGCTTCGCACTTGAAAACCGCGTTGCTACTTCTCGTGTTTTCTCAGACTATTTTGAAACTGAAAATGTCGAACGACTTGCTGGTTTTTTCCGGGAATTTCGACAAGCTTTGATTAATCTTAGTGATAATTCTGATCACATTCTCGGTATTCTTACTCCCGGAAGAATGACTGATACATATTTTGAACACGCATATATTGCTCGGTATTTAGGTCTGACCCTATTAGAGGGAGAGGACATGACAGTTGAAAATGGCGAGGTCATGGTCCGTACCGTTCGTGGATTAAAACCAATTAGCGTGTTATGGCGTAGGCTCGATTCATTGTTTGCCGACCCGTTGGAATTAGACGAAAACTCACAACTGGGTACCGCAGGTTTAGCCGCTGCTGCTCGCAATGGAAAAGTAAGTCTGGTGAATGCGTTAGGCTCGGGAATTGTAGAAACCCGTGCACTACTTGCGTTTATGCCGAGAATATCGAAAAAATTACGCAATGAACCGTTAAAAATGCCCAATATCGCAACCTGGTGGTGCGGTCAGAAAGTCGAACGGCAGCACGTAAGCGCCAATGCAAAGAATATGCTTATCGGCTCAGCAATGACGACGAATTTGCCTTTTAGCCTCGACTTAAAAAAAGCTATTGGCGAATTAACAACAAACACATCTTCTTCAACACTTGAAAGTCTTCTAGAATCAGAAGGTGAACATTTAGTTGGGCAAGAAGCCGTAACATTATCCACAACTCCAGTTCTGCAAGACGGTAAATTGACCCCACGCCCAGTAACATTGCGTGTTTTTGCATGTCGGACAGTTGATGGTTGGCAATTTATGCCTGGGGGATACGCCCGCATAGGAAGAGACAACAACGCATCGGCCATCACCTTACAGCAAGGTGGATCCGTTTCAGACGTCTGGATCGTTACCGATCAAAAAGTTGAAAAAGAAAGCCTAATCGGAAATACGGGTTCTGCCAAACATCAAGAAAGAACTCGAAATCTACCTAGTCGGGCTGCTGACAATCTATTTTGGCTAGGCCGATATGCTGAACGTGCAGAAATTATGATGCGAATGCTACGCGCATATCATAGCCGTTTTGCAGAATATGCAGACCCAGAACGCCCTCTTCTAAAGCTTTTAGAAAACAACCTAACAACCGTTGGTGTGTCTGCACACTATGATCCTCTGACTAAAATAATAGAGGTAATCAATAGCGCGTTAAACTCTGCTGCTCAACTTAGGGACCGTTTTTCTGATGACGGTTGGTTGGCCCTAAAGAACCTTCTAAAAGAAACCAAGAGTATGCAAACGTCAGCACCTTCTAGTGGAGACGAGCTGGCACGATCAATGAATATTCTTATTCAAAAAATTACCGCTTTTTCTGGTTTGATCCATGAGAACATGTATCGTTTTACCGGATGGCGTTTTTTAAGCATTGGACGCTCTCTTGAAAGAGCATTGGAAACATCATCTCTTCTAATGAATTTTTCTCAGCCTGACATGCCAGCTGGCTCGCTTGATCTAGCGCTCGAGTTAGCTGATAGTTCAATGTCCCATCGCCACCTGTTCACGGTGGAAACTCAGCGAGACTCTGTCTTAAACCTTGTTGCATTGGATGAATTAAACCCGCGTTCCATCGCCTATCAGATGTTAGAGATAAAAAATCAAATCAGCTACCTTCCGAGTTCAGTTTTCGACTCCAAAGCTTCCAAACTTTCTAAAGTTGTAAAACAATCATATAGCGACGTTAAAGCGCTGAAACCTGAGACGATTGTGAACGAAGATTTTGCCGATTTAAAAACAAAAATAAGCTCAATATCTTCATTGCTAGCCCACGTTTATTTTAATTAGGCTGACTAAAATGCAGTATGAAATTTCGCTGAATATCGCATACAAATACGACTATCCAGCTGCGGGCGGACGTCACCTATTGCATATGGTTCCTAAATCCATCGAAGGCTGCCAGAACGTTGAATTTAACGAAATCATTATTGATCCAGTTCCAGATGAAATGGTTAAAAGCACAGATTTTTTCGGAAACCACACACTTCACATAGCATTTCAGGCACCACATAAATCACTTGTTTTCAAAGCAAAATCTCAAATTACGAGGGAGAGTATTGTTGTGCCCGCTGATACCAGCCCTCTCCTCAATCAAATGAAGGCAATACTTAAGGAAATAAGATCTCTATCTCCAGATTCGCCTCACCATTTTATTGGCCCCTCCCAACGAATAACATCGACCGAGTGTGTTCAAAATTACACTTTAGATCAAATTACTGCTGATATGAGTGTATTCACTATTGTGAAAACTATAAATCAGGCAATCAATCGAGATATGACTTTCGATTCCAGAGCAACGCAAGTTGACACGCCTTATGAACAATCCTTTGCCAATAGACACGGTGTCTGTCAGGATTTTTCTCATATCATGATAGCTTGCCTCCGAAGTCTGAATATTCCGGCAGCATACGTTTCGGGTTATCTACGAACTATTCCCCCAGAAGGAAAAGAACGTTTAGAAGGTGCAGATGCCATGCATGCATGGGTTCGCGCTTGGTTAGGCCCAGATATGGGCTGGCTTGAATTTGACCCAACAAACAATATCATCGTGAATGAAGACCATATTGTAATAGGATATGGGCGAGATTATTCCGATATCTCTCCAATCAAGGGCGTATTACGAGCTGAAGGATCACAAACAAGCTATCAAAGCGTAGACGTTAAGCCTTTATAGCCTATCTGCTTCCCTAAATTCCTGCATATAAAACAATAACGTCCTTTCCTGACGATTTGATTAGCACCAGGGATCAAACTCACAGTATTGAACAATGTCAGTGCTGCTTTACGCAAAAGATTGACTCTTATACAGTTATGCCTATGGTGCGCGACGATTGATACGGCTGCCAACGCAGCGCTTGCGGCATTCAAGCGCCGCTATGACAACCCAGCATGACTTCCTTCTTAGAAAACAATCCGGTTTTAAAATATGAAGCATGCGCAATTAAAAGGCCGATCGTAAAAAAACGATCGAACATGAAGACCATATGACATTTGATGATTTGGACTTAGATCCTCGCGTGCTTAGTGCTGTAAAGGAAACAGGCTACACTGAACCAACTCCTATTCAAGCACAAGCTATACCGGCCATTATCCAAGGTCGTGATGTAACTGGAATCGCGCAAACTGGAACAGGGAAAACCGCTGCATTTGTCCTACCGATGATCCATAAACTAGGACAAGGTCGAGCGAAAGCTAGAATGCCAAGAACCCTTATCCTAGAGCCCACTAGAGAACTTGCTGCGCAAGTTGCGGATAATTTTGAAAAATACGGCGTCAATCACAAGCTGAATATGGCCCTACTGATTGGCGGCGTATCCTTCGCGGATCAAGATAAAAAATTAACTGCTGGTGTTGATGTTCTGATAGCGACGCCAGGTCGCTTAATGGACCATTTCGAACGTGGCCGCTTGCTTATGACTGGTGTGCAAATGCTGGTTATTGATGAAGCAGACAGAATGCTCGATATGGGATTCATTCCAGACATTGAAAAAATATGTAAACTGCTACCTCCGCGTCGGCAAACTCTTTTGTTTTCAGCTACAATGCCTCCTGAAATAGCAAAGCTCACCAAACAATTTCAAAATGATCCAAAGCAGATTGAGGTCGCTCGCCCTGCTCAGACGGCTGAGCTTATTACACAACACGTTACAAAGTCCCCGAGCGACAAAGATGAAATCAAGCGCGGGATTTTACGGGCGATAATCGGCAGCTGCGAAGTTAAAAACGGCATTGTTTTTTGCAACAGGAAGAGAGAAGTCGACATCGTTGCAAAATCCTTGAATGCGCATGGTTTTGATGCAGCTCCAATCCATGGAGACCTATCTCAATCTTATCGGATGGAAACATTAGAAAAATTCAAAAATGGAGACCTAACGTTATTGGTCGCTTCTGATGTTGCTGCACGTGGTTTGGATATTCCTGATGTAGGGCATGTGTTTAACTATGCTCCTCCGCCAAACTCAGACGATTATGTACACAGAATTGGACGTACTGGGCGCGCAGGTCGCACAGGCGAAAGTTACACAATCGTATCACCACGTGATCAAAAGCTTTGGGATGCAGTTGTAAAACGGATCAGCAAGGACGTTGAAGAGTTCACTAATGACGCAATAAAAAAGTCTATTGAAGAAGTATCTTCAAGACCTGAGCGTAAACAGAACAATAAGAATGAAAACAAAAACTCGAAACGCCGCAATCGTCACACCAAAAAGCATGATGACACTCCGAATGTAGAAAAAGTTGAATCTACTTCTGTTGAACAGTCAGAAAATATGGCTTCTAAAAACGCAAATGATCGAGCTGACAAAAAGAAAAAAACGAACCGTCGCGGTCATGACGATTTAGGCCCTTCATTCAAAGGCATGGGAGATCACATTCCCGCTTTCTTGCTCCGTCCCGTGGATACAACATCGACTAGCTAGGTATAATTAATTCTGTCTGTACTTATTTAGCAAATTCATAGACAATTATTGTTCGGCGGTTAATCAATATTTACACTTATCAATCATTGTGGCTGGCAATAAGAGAAAAGCCTTGATTCTAGGGATCCGATCCAATGTATGAACAACTCACAGGACCCAATGGTGTAGAAACTGGTCATGCAGCCGTTGATAAAATCGGTGAATATAAACTGTGCGCAACGCCTCAAAACTACGAAATCTGGTTAAACTACATTCGAGGATGGGCTCCTGATTTAACTCGAGAGATTGATAAAAAACTCTCTAATGGACTCCCCATAACTGACATTGAATTAGAAAAACTACACAACCGTTTCTTTGGGGCCACCCAGCTTTCATCTCAAGTTATGGAGACAGGCACAAAAATTGCGAAAGAAATCGCAGATGCCGTTGAAGCTTTAAAGAGCGCAGGTAACACAACTGAAGAGTATGGCGTTACACTAGATAAAGCTGCCAAAACGCTTTCAAAATCAGATTTATCTACGGATGCACTTAACAGAATTGTTTCAGTGTTATCTGAATCAACGCTTGAAATGTCCGATATAAATCACAATTTGAACCGTCAACTCTTGAGATCGACTCGTGAAATAGAAATGCTGCGGACATCTCTTCAAGCAGCACGCGCAGAAGCACTAACAGACGGTCTCACAGGTGTTGCTAATCGCAAACAATTTGATGAAGTTCTACAAAGACGCATCAATGAAAGTTTGGAAAGCGGTTCAGATTTATGCCTCATCATATGCGATATCGATTTTTTTAAAAATTTCAATGACACGTGGGGCCATCAAACCGGTGACCAAGTTATTAGGTTTGTCGCGAATTCATTGGCGCAAAAAGCAGTAAACGAATCATTGGTGGCACGTTATGGTGGTGAAGAATTTGCTATCATTATGCCAAGAACAATTCTCGATACGGCTTTCGAGTTTGCTGAAAGTGTTCGCAAAACCATTGAATCTAAAAAATTAATTCGCAGATCCACGGGTGAACCTCTTGGCCAGGTAACAGTGTCTTTTGGCATCGCAAATTATCGCTCCGGTGAAGGCGCTTCAAACTTGATAGAACGGGCCGACCATTGCCTCTACCACTCAAAGCAAACTGGTAGAAACCGTATTACACTGGAAAGTGATCCTAGTTTATCCTAGGAGGGACTTGCTTACTCTCAGGGCGGATATGTCGCTACTTTCCTGATTAATCTAAAAAGTCCTCAAAAAAAAACCGACGTTTTGAAAACGCCGGTTCAGTAAAGAATAATTTGACCACGTCAGCTCTAGAGGGACTTAAAAGCCTTTTTGGTCGTGTTTCTATTTTATAATATTGGAATGAATTCTATTTGACTTCACAATTCACACTCTATTCATCAAACGATACAAAAAATAAAAATACTTATAAAACAACAGATTAAATCACTGCTTGTGTAAAATTTCCATCAAATTTTATTGAAATAAATCAACTTTGCCTAAACAACCCTAAAGGTAAATAAGTCATCTTACAGCTTCAGTACCTCTGAAGCGGGATGAATATCTATGGCTCGAAGTGAATTTTCAAATCAGCTCAAAATTTCAGTCATATGTGGTGACCACGACCGCTCACAAACCATTTGTAAAACCCTTGCAGATTTGCAGCTTGATGCACATTCTGGGGAATTTTCAAATATGGTCGATATTTTCCTTATCGACTTAACAACGTGCCGCCCTGCTCTCGTTGAAGAAGTTATTCAATACACGTGTGAAAGCCGCTTTTCCAGTAGTCTAATTGTAACTCTTGGCAAATTTCCTTGCGGTGCAGAAACACCTAAACGTGCAGATGTTCGATTGAGTTCAGACAACGCGTTAAAATTAGCCAGATCCCGCTTCCATTTTGCTCACCGTACTGCGGCTCGACGCGCAGAAATAGAGTTAAGACGCGAGAGTTACAAACGCTATGGTTGTAACTTTAATACCCAAGCGGAAGATAAGAATTATGACGTCCTCTACGTTGGTGAAGCTTCCACGCGTTTCATGTCCCTTAAAAATCACCTGGAAACACTTGGGGTCAACATCAAAGCAGCTTTCAGCGCATACACGGCTTTTGACTATCTACATGACCATAAATTTGCTGCTGTTTTGCTGGATGTAAGTGCTACATCAATTCGGCCTGATAATTTCTGTGCAATGGTCCAGCGCAGTTCTAACCTTGCAGAATTGCCGATACTCGCGCTTGGTAGGTCAGACTATATTCCTAGTGAGCACATCATTGAAAGTGCCGCAGATATTATTGATGACAACTCTTCGCTAGAGGCTATTTCAGACCAATTACTAGAATTAACTTCAAACCAAGCGCCGTCGGCAAAAGAATTCTTAGCACCTCAATCTAGCATTACTGATACGGAAACTGGCCTGTTCACCAGAAACTTCTTTGAAGATCATCTTGACCGTCAAATAGAGTGGTCACTTGACTTCAACCAACCACTTACTGTCCTAATTATAGATGTCTTAGGAGCAGATGATAAAGCTGATATCAGAGATTTAGCCTACACTGCCAGCGTTGTGCGCACATTATTGAGAGTGCAAGATGCACCAACTCGCTTAAATGACTCAACGCTCGCCATCTCTATGCCCGGCTCAACGAAACAAACTGCAAGTTATGCGGCACGGCGAATAGAAGGTGTTCTCGATGCAACTGCATTTGAAAGTGAACTCAACCAACCGGCCAGACAAGTTACCATTAGCTGGAAAGTAACAGAGTTAAATCCAGAGCAATCAGCCAACCAGCTATTATCCGATGCGCTATCAAATACGCAAAATGACAAAGGACACGCAGCTGCCTAAACGCTTCTCATTTTCTAATCTGAATCTTTCGCCGCACTGTCTAATTCTCTTAAAACACCTTTCACAGCCTTCAATCGATGTTCGGCATTTGGCCAAGTTCCGTTGATAACAAGCTTCATATCCGGCCGTAGCTTCATCATGCTTGGCCGTGTATGAACCCAAGCAATTAATTGTGCAGGATCTATCGGCGGTTTATCACGGAATGTAATGACTGCGCCTTTAGGGCCAGACGTGAGCTTGGAAATGCCAAGCTCTTTACACATATTTTTAACAGCAGTGACCTCAAGCAATTGCTTTGTTTCATCTGGAAGTTCACCAAATCGGTCAATCAATTCGGCTGCAAAGCTTTCACGCTCTTCCTCAGTTTCAAGATCAGACAAACGACGATACAACGATAAACGTTCAGTCAGATCAGCCACATAATAATCAGGGATAAGAACAGCAGCGCCAAGATCAATCATTGGTGACCAATCATCAGATGGTTCTACTTCACCTGTTTTAAGCGCATTTACAGCATCTTCCAGCATTTGTTGATACAGCTCAACACCCACCTCGCGCACATGTCCCGATTGTGCATCCCCCAGCAGGTTACCCCCGCCCCGCATATCTAGATCATGGCTAGCCAGCATGAAACCAGCGCCGAGACTATCAAGCGATTGTAACACTTTTAGGCGTTTTTCAGCTGTCTCTGAAAGCACCATGTCTTTTTTCGTCGTCATATAGGCATACGCACGAAGTTTAGAGCGCCCAACACGACCACGAAGTTGGTAAAGCTGAGCCAAACCAAATTTGTCAGCTCTATGGATAACGATAGTGTTGGCACGCGGAATATCTAAGCCAGATTCCACAATCGTTGTTGCAAGAAGAACATCGGCTTTACCATCATAAAAATCATTCATAATGTCTTCAAGTTGGCCCGATGCCATTTGTCCATGCGCAGACAAGAACGACACTTCTGGCACTTGCTCACGTAAGAAGCGCTCAAGAAATGGCAGATCAGACACACGCGGCGCAATAAAATATGATTGACCACCACGATAACGTTCTCTCAGTAAAGCTTCCCGCACAGTCACCGGATCAAACTCAACCGTATATGTACGCACTGATAATCGATCGATTGGCGGCGTGGCGATAATGGATAGATCACGAATACCTGTAAGCGCCAATTGCAACGTTCTAGGAATAGGCGTCGCAGAAAGAGTTAGCACATGAATGTCAGCCTTCATCTCCTTCATACGTTCTTTGTGCTTAACCCCAAAACGTTGTTCTTCGTCCACAACCAACAAGCCAAGACGCTTGAATTTCACCTGTTTTGAAATCACTGCATGTGTGCCTACAACAACATCCGCGTCGCCGCTTGCAAGCATTTCGCGTGTCGTGGTTTGCTCTTTTGCTGATACAAACCGCGAGAGTTGTCGCACTTTAATTGGCCAACCTTCAAACCTCTCTTTGAACGTTCTATAATGCTGGCGTGCTAATAGTGTTGTCGGCGCAATAATGGCCACCTGCATCCCGCTCATTGCCGCAACAAAAGCTGTACGGAGTGCGACTTCAGTTTTACCAAAACCTACATCCCCACAAACTAAGCGATCCATCGGCTTACCCGATGCTAAATCACTCAGACAATCTTCTATTGCATTGAGTTGATCATCCGTTTCTTCATATGGAAAACGTGCGCAAAATTCATCAAACAGACCATCTGCATCAGCAGTTTTCTCCGCTTTTCTCATTTCGCGTTCTGCGGCAATGCGAATAAGGTCGCCTGCCATTTCCATGATATTTTTCTTAGCTTTAGCTTTGCGAGACTGCCATCCCGCGCCGCCCAGCTTATCCATCGATCCTTCACCGGAATCTGCACCGTAACGGCTGATCAACTCTATGTTTTCAACAGGTAAAAGAATCTTATCGCCACCGGCATAAACTAGCTCTAAACAGTCATGCGGGGCTGATCCAACATCAACAGTCTGAAGACCCTCATACCGACCCACACCATGATCAATATGAACAATCATATCACCGGGAGACAAAGCGGCCGCTTCTGCAATATAACTCGCAGTTTTCCTCTTACGTTTGCGTGGTCTTGCCAGCTTATCACCCAGCATGTCTTGCTCGGCTATGACAGCTAAGTCAGAAAACGTAAAACCAGATTCCATGGACGTTTCAACGATGACAGGTGCATTTGCAGCTTTCGCTGCTGACCAATCTTCAGCGCTCCGCACCTCTGGCAATCCATGATCTGACAGAACAGTTTTCAAACGATCTGCTGATCCCGCTGACCAAGCTGCAAACACCACTTTTCGTTTATTGGCTAAATGTTCTTTTGCTAAACTCACTGCTGCATCAAAAACATTGGCTTCTGGATTGGACCGTTCAACCGCAAAATCTTTGCCTGCTCGAGCACCGACAAATAGAACATCCTTCTTTCCTGGATTTTCAGAAGGATGAAAACGAACCACCGCACCTGAAGATCGCGTTAATTCAAATTCGTCTTTGGAAAGATAAAGCTTGTCAGGAGCCAATACTTTCGCATCCATGACATCACCGCCAGCAGCATGAACGCGGGTTTCAAAATAATCTTTAGCTTGTGCAATCCTATCCAACCCTACTGTTTCAGCCTGATTATCAAACCCTAACAGCGCATCATTACCGGCATATTCTAAAAGCGTTTCCAGCTTTTCGTGAAAAAGAGGAAGCCACTGGTCTATACCCTGCCTGCGTATTTTAGCGCGTGCAGCTTCATAACTAGGGTCACCACCTGGTGGCCCAAAGCTCTCAAGATAATTTCGACGAAATAAAGTAAGCGCTTCATCTGTGAAGAAGATTTCACTGACTGGTGCGAAAGCTATTTCTTTAAGATCGTTTGTAGACCGTTGGCTTTCAGCATCAAAAGAGCGGATAGATTCAAGATTATCTCCAAAAAAATCCAACCTCACCGGCTCAATTCTATCCGGCGGATATATATCAACAATACCACCGCGAATGGCATATTCACCCGGCTCACGAACGATGTCGGTTCGCGTATAACCATTAATCGTCAAATAATCCTGTAGTGCTTGCTGATCAACATCAGCGCCTATCCCGGCTGCAAAACTAGCTTCTGCCATTTTGGTAACAGGTGCCACTCGCTGAACAAGCGCATGAGCGGTCGTGACGACAAGAATTTTCTCTTTAGGATCTCTGTGAGATAATCTTGCAAGCGCAGAACAGCGCATAGCCGAAATGTGCGCCGTTGGGCTAACGCGATCATAAGGCAGACAATCCCAAGCAGGAAAATTGATCATTGCCATATGTGGCTGGAAGAATTTTGCTATTGATAATACTTGCAGAGCTTGGCGTTCATCACGCGCAACATACACGCCAACGCCTTTGCGTTTATTGATAGCTTCAACAAACACACGCACGTCCGCTCCAAATGGAGATTCATACGCGTCGATGGGCGCTTTTAGCCCTGCAATCGTATCCCAAACTTTCATTATATTCGTGGTCTCTTTTTATGAACTGCTAAAGCAGTCCTTTCTCTTTCATATGAGTGGGTAAATCGAATGCTTTCAGCATATCCATGACTTTACCTTGCAGCATTTCAGGTTCCTGCTCGCGACCAATAATCCAGCCATAAACATCTTGGTCGTCAGTATCGAGAAGTCGCTCGAATTCATCCAGCGCTTTTTCATCCATTTCTTCGAGATGCTTACCTGCAAATTCACCCATCATCATGTCCATTTCTTTGAAACCACGATGGTTGGCTCTAAAGAGGAGTTTACGTCTGCGGGCGTCCATGTTCATCATCTCCTAAATTCGAATAAAGACACATAGGCATGTTTGAGTTAATTGTCAGGTCGTATGCGTCGCAATACCGTGAATTTATTTATGAGACCAGAAATCCTCTTTCCATTCTTTAAGGACCTCAAAAGCCTTCCTGGCATTGGTCCTAAAACTGCTCCACTCCTCCAAAGGCTGGTTGGCGGTGATACGGTCTTGAATCTATTGCTGCATTTGCCGCTTAACTGGATTGACAGAAGTGTCCGCGATTCATTCTTTGAAACAATTGTTGGTGAAATCGCAACAGTACGCGGTGTTGTTGATTCTGTCTTTGCTGGACAAGGTAATGCACCAACCCGTGTTCGCTTATTAGACGATACTGGTTTCTTGACGTTAGTTTTCTTTCGCGCGCAACCTGCTTGGTTGCAAAAACAGTTTCCAATGAATCAGGAAATGATCGTGTCTGGGCTGATCGAAGACTTTAACGGCCAGAGACAAATGGTACACCCTGATCATGTCTGCAATCCAGCAAAGGGAGAAGAACCACCCAAAGTAGAGCCGGTATATCGCCTGACTGCAGGTGTAACTTCCCGTCTGCTCCAAAAAGCTATTTCGGCGTCATTAGAAAACCTTCCTCAATTACCTGAGTGGATTGATCAAGCTTTCCTTGAACAAAAAAAATGGCCAAGTTTTATAGATGCGCTCAAGCAACTCCATCAACCTGAAACATTAGATCAACCAGCTCTAAATCTTGCACATGAACGGCTGGCATATGATGAAGCCCTTGCTCGTGAATTCGCACTGAATGAAATTCGCCTCAATCGCCAAAAAACACCAGCAACTCCCATCCCCCGACACACTCACGCAACAAATAACCTACTCGAAGCCCTCAAATTCTCACCAACGCGCGCACAATTGCGTGCATTTAATGACATCCAAACTGACCTCGCACGTGAGCTTCCAATGCGCCGTATGCTGCAAGGTGACGTTGGAACAGGGAAAACACTCGTGGCCGCGCTTGCCATTGCTCAGGCAGCTGCTTCAGGTCAATTTTCGGCTTTTATGTCACCCACTGAAGTCCTGGCCCGTCAACAAGCTACTGCCCTACAAAACTTTTTAAAACCAATCGGTTATCGCTGCGAAGCCCTTACTGGAAGAGATAGTAAAAAACGCCGAAAAGAACTATTAGATGCAGTTGCCGCTGGGGAAATACACTGTCTTTCAGGCACTCAAGCTTTATTCCAAACGGATGTTCAACTCCCAAATCTAGGCTTGGTAATCATCGATGAACAGCATCGTTTTGGCGTAGCAGACAGGCTAAAACTAACCGCCAAAGGCAATGCCCCTCACATGTTGATGATGAGTGCAACACCCATTCCCCGTTCCCTTGCCGCCGCAATCAATGGCGACCTAGACACTTGTATTTTGGATGAAAAACCTCAACAAAGGAAACCCATAACAACACGCGTTGCTTCTGAAGAACGCATTGAAGATGTCATGATTGCTGTTGCAAAAGCAGCAGACCGTGGCGAACGCGCTTTCTGGGTATGTCCTGCAATTGATTCTGAAACAGCAGAAGATGCGTCCGTGATTGCGCGTAAGGAGATACTTCAAAAATATGTAAAACACCCCGTTGCCCTTGTTCATGGCAAAATGCCACCAGCAGAAAAAGATGCAGCCTTAGATGCTTTTCGAACGGGCGAAGCAAGTGTCTTAGTCGCAACGACAGTGGTTGAAGTTGGTATCGACGTTCCTGAAGCAACCATCATGGTTATAGAGCATGCAGAAGGCTTTGGCCTTGCTCAACTCCATCAGCTTAGAGGCAGGGTTGGACGTGGAGATAAAAGCTCTTCTTGTTTACTTCTATACAAACCACCCTTATCTGAAAGCGGTCAAAAACGTTTGAACACTTTGCGAGAAACTGAAGATGGTTTTCTAATTGCTGAGGCTGATTTTCAACAACGAGGCCCCGGGGACCTTTTAGGGTTAAAACAATCAGGACTGCCAAACTTTAAAATTATAGACCTAACTCGTCACATTGAAATGTTCCAACTTGTTCGCAACGATGTGAAACAGCTACTTTCTGAAGGCCCAAATTCAAATCCTCCTCGGACACAAGCAATAAGTCTTTTAAATGAATTATTTAAAACCGATATCGCTATAAAGTACTGAAAATTAGTTCTTTTCAGACGGCACACCAACGTCTTCTGTGTTTATCTCATCTTCAGTCAACTTTAGCTTTTCATCACCTGCTATTGATGCCACTGGCGGTTTGTTTGCTTTTGAATTACCAACTTCTGGAACCACTAAACCTGCTGATATTATGAGCTTTGCACCCTCTTCAACAGACATGTCCAAAACAACAAGATCATCACGCCGGATGTAAATTAAGAATCCCGACGTCGGATTTGGCGTCGTTGGTACAAATACACCTACCATGCCCGGCATTTTTTTTGCCATATCGCCTCGAACAGATGCAGTTATGAAACCGACAGCCCATGCACCTTTTCGTGGGTATTCAAGCATCACCACTTCTTTGAAATTATCAGTCTGACTTGCTGCCAATGTTTCAAATATCTGTTTTATTGCAGTATAAATATTACGAACAAGCGGAACACGACCAATAAGCCCTTCACCTGCACCGACTAAGGAACGGCCAATCAAATTCGCCGCTATTATCCCGACAAACAACACACTAACAAAAACAACGATTACCCCCAGTCCAGGCAATGCAAACTGAGTGTAAGTTTCAGGGTTCCACTGATTGGGAATCAATGGTTTTACTTTGTCATCAATGAAAGTAATGACACCCCAAATTAGACCAACAGTAATCGCAATCGGGGCAGTTACGACAATTCCAGTAAAGAAGCGAGAGCGCAACCAAGCCAATGGACCAACTCGTTTTTTTGGATTTAGATGAAACAAATGTTCTTCTTGTTTTGTGGTGTTCTTTTTAGACTTATTGAACATTTTACGCGCTTTACCCTATCCATCTAAAAGAGGTGACTTAAACGAAAACCAAACTATGAACCTATATAAGAACTGCTTGTACAAGTTTCAAAAAGCGATCCCTATGCATTGGTTAAAACACCATAATTGCAGCCGAAATATAGCAATATTCAATTAAATGGACATTTCTTCGTATTTTTATATTTTTTTAATCTCAAATCACGTGCCGTCGATTGTGATAGCTACACAACTAGCATGGTTTAAATTACAATATATTGTATATATTTGAAGAATTAGAATATCCCACTTGAAGGATTGAGCTTTTGGTTAAAAATTTTACTGGTTTAAAATTCACAGCTCTCAAATCGTCAAATTCAAAATTTTTGATTATTCTAACACTGTTAGGCTTTCTTATTTTCTGTACGTTGCTCTATTTGATAATTTATATGAGTGGAGCCAATGCTCGCTTTTTAAAATCAATAGAGCCTATTTCGTCTTTCACTCTCCCCAAAAGCGCACGCCCTGATTATCTAGCTCCAAGATCATGGGCATTATATCCAGAAAAAAAGCCCGATGGAGCTTGGGAAACTCCTTGGGGCGTAGATGTTTTCTTTATTCACGGAACGACATCAGCCTCATCAGATGGATGGAATACCAATATTGACAATGTTGACTCAAAATTGCGTTTGCAATCTGAAATGCTTCCCAATTTTGCAGGGCCTTTTCAAAAATTTGCGCCAGTGTATGCCCCATTATATCGTCAGGTAACGCTTCACGGCGAGTACAATATCAATGAAAATTCTCAAAAAGCATTTAAACTGGCGTTTGATGACATCGACTCAGCTTTCCAAGTCTATATGGAGACAAGAAACCAAGGTAGAGCTATTATTCTTGTTGGTGTCGGGCAAGGTGGCCTATATGCAAGGCGATTATTAAAGAAGCATTTTCAAACAGATCAAATGCAAAACCGTTTAGTTGCAACCTATTTAATAGAATCGCCGACTTCTGAAAAATTGTACTCAAACAAAAATAGCCCTTTTGAAATATGCACTACTGATGAACAAACAGGATGCATCGCATCATGGAACACTATTAATGAAAATGATGTGGCGCGTACTAAGAATATACTTTCACGCGCGGTTTATTGGGATGAGGCAAATAATATCGTGCCAACAGGTGATGCAAAACTTATTTGTTTCAATCCAAGTATGGGAAATACAACGACTGAGTTAATTGGAGAAAAACTTCATAGAGGATCGGTAAATGCCAGCGAGCTTTTACAATTAGATGAAGCGGAAATAGTAGAAAATGCTATATCCAGCCAGTGTGTAAATGGTTTTCTAGTTGTAAGTCATACAAAAAATCAAAGTTTAAATAGGCCGTCAAATAGTTTGGCACGCATGTTGGCACCACCTTATAATTTATTCTATTCTGATCAGGCGCATGACGCTGCTAAACGCGCTCGAATAACCAGTGCTTGGCTGGATAAGTATGGAGCAAAACCCGCACCTCCTCTTCCGCCAATTGAACGCATTGAAATTGCACCTATTAATAAAATAGAGAAAATACTTGGCACAGAATAAGATAGCTTTTGTCGAATTCCGAAACTGTTAGGATACCTAACATCGTGCAGAATCCTAAACCATTGGAAATAGAATATGAATAAGCTCCCTCTTTCAGTCTTTATTATTGCAAGAGATGAAGCCGACCGTATTCTTCCTGTCATAAGATCTGTTATTGATTGGGTTGAAGAGGTTTTCGTCATAGACAGTGGTAGCACAGATGACACTGTAGAAGTGTCCCGTAATGCAGGTGCTGACGTCGTTTTTAATGAATGGGCGGGGTATGGTCCTCAAAAAGTTTTTGGGGAAACACTATGCTCTCAAAAGTGGCTATTAAATATTGATGCTGACGAAGAAGTTAGTGATAGCCTTCGCAGGGAAATCACTTCAATGTTTGAAGGTGGACAAGAACCACCTCTGGCTGCCTATCAAATTCCTATATTAATATGCTTTCCATTTGATAAGGGGCCGCGCCCATTTGCTCCTTCAAACGATCCGATTCGTCTCTACAATCGAGAAAAAGCAGGCTTTAAATCTGAATTAGTGCATGATTCAGTTGTTCTAAAACCAAATGAAGTCAGCGGAAAATTGAAACATCATATTAATCACCGTTGTTTCCGATCTCATCACCATGCAATTGAAAAAATCAATCGTTACAGTAGCATGCAGGCAGAAGACATGATTAAAAAAGGCCGAAAACCATCGGTTCTTAGACTTCTAACTGAACCTATGACAGCCTTCCTTAAATCAATGTTTCTTAGACGATATGTCCTTTTTGGGGTGAATGGCTTCACCGAAAGCGTAATCTATGCGTTTGCGCGATTCATTAGATTAGCAAAGGCACGTGAAGCATGGAAACAACATGAAGCCAATCAGTCGCCAAGAATGCACGATTAGCTTCTAAAAAGTAATGATAATGCTGCGGCATCTTTAGGAAAATTTCCCGCTTCCATACCAGACACCATAAGGCCTGAAACTGAAAGAACTAACCCCCAACACATAGTCGGAATCATGACAACAACAACAGCGACAACTGCTGATCTAATGAGCGTCGAACCAGCTCCACCCGGATCTTCTCCACCCGCGGCTTCCATGGCTCGAAGGATTTTCTCACCAAACACCATACACAAAACACCAATGGTCGGAAAAATTAACCCAAGCTCGTATTGTTTAAAATAAACCATTAAAGCAACAGAAAGAGCGCAACCTAAAACAATAAGTATAAATAATATCGCACCAGACCATAAAGCCCTAAACAACTGCTTCTCGAGCGTATGCATGTGCACTCTCCTTTGGTATCCAAAGAATATAGCACATGCTCGTAAATTTTCGTTTCAAATAATGTTAGGAAATTATGAGAGGCTGTTAAACATCAAAATCCAGTCCGATGGCTGAAAACCTCTCACGACTTTCAGCCCATTTTTCTGAAACTTTCACGCGTGTAAACAAATGGATCGGCGTTTCAAAGATTTCTTGAAGATCCTTCCGCGCTTGCTGACCAATGTCCTTTATCGCACGACCACCTTTCCCTAGTACAATCTTTCTGTGTCCTTCACGTGCAACATAGATAATCTGATCCACGCGAATGGAACCATCTTTGAAACGTTCCCAATTTTCTGTTTCAACGGTCATTTGATATGGTAATTCCTCATGCAAACGAAGCATAAGTTTTTCACGTGTTACTTCTGCAGCCAACAAACGGGAAGGCATATCTGCGGCCTGATCCTCCGGAAATAAAAAAGGACCGACGGGCATATTCCCTGCTATGTGATCCGCCAGTTGGCGGACGCCGCCGCCTCTTAGGCCGGAAATCATGAAGACATCTGAATACACACCTTCGTTGAATAATTCTTTTGAAATGGGTATGAGGTCTTCGCGATCAAATAGGTCTATTTTGTTCAGTGCAAGAATTGCTTTTCGTCCAGACGCCTTCAGATCATCAATGATACGCTGATCATCAATTATCGTTTTTTTGTCTGCACCCGTGACCTTATCGTCAATCTTATGAGAACGAGAACTTGCATCAACAAGGTGAATAATTTGATCTGCACCTTCAGCTCCATCCCAAGCAGATTTCACCATAGCACGATCTAAACGGTGCTTTGGCGCGAAAATTCCGGGGGTATCCACGAGGACAACTTGAGCATCACCGCGCATCATCACACCACGTACTTGAAACCGCGTTGTTTGCACTTTGTGCGTTACAATTGAAACCTTTGCCCCAACCAACCGGTTTACCAATGTGGACTTACCGGCATTAGGCGAACCGATAACGGCTACAAAGCCAGCTCTAGTTTCACGTGGTTTTTGAAGGCTAGCTTCAATATCTTCTTTTTCGTATTCTTCTGGCTTATCGCTCAAGAAGTTTCTCCAACATTATTTAACATTGCACTTGCAGCAGCTCTTTGAGCTTCCTGCTTAGAAGAGCCTTCACCTTTTGCAGGTCTGACACCTTCGACACGCACTTCAACAGTAAAAACAGGTGCATGATCAGGACCTGTACGATCAATATTCTCATAGTTAGGCGCCGGCCGCCCATCACCTTGCGCCCATTCTTGAAGGGCTGATTTAGGATCACGAGGTACATCCGTGAGCGTCTTAAAATACTCTTTCCAGTATTTTACAATAAAGCGTTCAGATGCTGCTAACCCAGCATCAAGATAGATAGCACCGATCAAAGCTTCAGTAACATTCGCAAGCAAAGACGGTTTTGCTGTACCACCAGCAGAACTCTCAGAGGCATCCAATATCAAATACTGCCCCAAATTAATTTCAGCAGCGATTTTCGCACATGTATCACGACTAACCAAAGCATTCAAACGCGGGGCTAATCCACCTTCCCGCTCTTTTTCAAAACGCGTAATAAGCTGACTAGCTGCCACGAGACCAAGCACTCGGTCCCCTAAAAACTCAAGCCGCTCATTACTCCAGTCCGCAGCCTCGCCCGGCACAGCACTCGTATGCGTAAAAGCGCGATCTAAAAGACTTACATCTTTGAACTTGATACCGGCAATTTCCTGTATCGTCGCTCTAGCATCATTGTTCAATCTAGGCGGCGTTGACCGACGTACTCGATCTCTATTTCGACGACGTTTGCCAGTATGGCTTGAATTCGGTCTCGGCATTTACGCCCCTTGCACAGCAATAGCTTCGATAATCACCATGGCTTGAGCGTAGGGATAATCGTCTGTTATTGTCAGATGAATATTCGCCTTCATACCGTCTGGTGTCAGCTTTTCAAGGTATAGTTTTGCACCGCCAGAAAGTTCGAGGGTCGGTGCACCATTTTCCTGACGGGTGACACCCATATCCTGCCACCCAACGCCATTGCGCCAAATACCACTACCAAGTGCCTTAGCGCACGCCTCTTTAGCAGCAAAACGTTTTGCATAAGTATCTGCACGCCGTTTGCGACCATCAGCTAATTCTCTCTCTTGTTTCGTGAACACACGCTGCGTAAAGCGATCACCAAACTTAGACAGCGATTTTTCAATTCGCCGTATGTCAGTCATATCCTGCCCAATGCCCAATATCATGCTCAGGCACGCGCCTCATCAATTAACTCGCGCATGTGGCGTACCGCTGTTTCAAGCCCAACAAATATCGCCTCTCCAATTAAGAAATGCCCAATATTAAATTCGGCAATCTCAGGAATTTTCGCGACGGGGCCAATAGTATCATAAGTTAGGCCATGCCCAGCGTGAACTTCAATACCCCGACGTTTACCTTCAGAAGCAGCAATTTTCAGGCGCTCAAGCTCAATTTCGGCTTCTTGTGTTTCACCCGCAAACACGTGTTCAACATATTTTCCGGTGTGCAACTCAATGACGGGCGCGCCAATTGCTTCGGACACCGCAACCTGAACTAGGTCTGGTTCTATAAAGAGAGATACTCGAGAACCATTATCATTGAGACGTCGCACAAAGGGTGCCACGGTGTTATGAAGCCGTGCAACATCCAAACCACCTTCAGTCGTGCGCTCTTCACGTTTTTCTGGTACCAAACAAACGGCATGAGGCTTGAAATCTAATGCAATTTTCAGCATCTCTTCAGTTGTGGCCATTTCGAGATTTATTGGAAGAGACATTGCGCCACTTACCGCTTCAAGATCACCATCGCGAATATGCCTGCGATCTTCTCTTAAATGTATAGTGATGCCATCTGCGCCCGCATCCCGAGCAGCTTTTGCAGCCCGAGCAGGATCAGGCCACGCCCCTCCACGCGCATTTCGGATGGTTGCAACATGGTCAATATTCACCCCCAAGCGCGCAAAAGGTAATGCCATCTATTTTAATCCTCGACTGCCTGGCTTTATTGCAGGAATTTTCATTAGCTCAGGTGGTAAATCATTTTCATCATAGTCTGGGAAATCTACCGCAGCTAAGGAAACGAGTGGCAAGCCAACATCGGCTTCCCCATTGGAGCGATCAACGACACATGCGCCCCCGATAACATCACCATCGAATAAATTTAGAGCGTCAAAGGTTTCACGCATTGAAAGGCCAGTTGTTACAATGTCTTCGACAACAACAACCCGTTCGCCTTTTTTAATATCGAAGCCACGACGCAATGTCATTTTACCATCTTGTCGTTCTGTAAAAATGGCACGACAACCAAGTGCGCGCGCTGTTTCATACCCCGGAATTAAGCCGCCAACGGCAGGACCACATACAACATCAATCTGGCCAAATTTTTCTGTCAGCTTTTTAGCTAATGCAGAGCACAGTGTTTCAGATGTTTTAGGATGAGAAAACACCAAAGCTTTTTGTAAGAACACAGGACTTCTGCGTCCTGAAGACAAAATAAAATGTCCTTCAAGTAACGCATCGACCTTGCGAAATTCATTTAATACTTCTTCTGTGTTCACTTGCTTTTTTCCTTGTCTGAATCATTTTTGACTTTGCTATCATGTTCCAGTGAGCCGCGAATACGATCAACGCTTTCAACAGCACTCAAAGCCCGAAGGGCTGCCAAAATTTGCGTCAATCTTCGCTTATCTTCAACTTCAACATCAAACTGAAAATCAAAGAAATCTTCATTCCGGTTTTTTATGGCGATATTGATTATATTACCATTTGCCTCTGAAATGGTCTTACAAACTGTTGCCAATGACCCACGCTGATTTGAAAGAGCAATAAGTATCCGGCTGACCGCAAAAAAATCTGTGGACGCTATCGGGCGCCAACTCAGATCCATCCAAACTTCTGGCTGACTATCAAAATCCATCAGTCTCTGACAATCAATCACATGAACATCGACACCCTTACCTGCTATTTGTACGCCAACAATACGATCTCCAGGCAAAGGTGAACAACATTCAGAAAGATGCAAAGCAACACCAGGTATCAATTTTTCACCTGATAACAATGACTCCGTTTCATCGTCGTCAATTGCATGACGCCCTTCAAGCATCTCACTTTCAATGTGTTCAGGAAAGGTTTTTGATAATATCTCTTTGAGGTCTATGAATCCACGTCCCAGCTCTTCAAGAAGTTCCTCTGTTGTTGCCATACCACTTTGGACAGCGATTTGCCTGAACTTAATGTCAATTGGATCAAGCCCAATACGGCGCAATCCTAAATTCAGCTTTTGCCGTCCAAGTTTTGTAAACTCTTCTTGCTCTTTATCTCGTGTCAAACGACGTATCGCAGAGCGAGCCCTTCCCGTTACAACAAGACTACGCCAATTCGCCGGTGGCTCGACTCGCGGGCCACGTATAATCTCGATTGTGTCGCCATTTTGAATCAATGTACGCAGCGGTCGCTCAATTCCATTGATGCGAACACCGACACATTCATCCCCAACGGCGGTATGCACCGTATAGGCAAAATCTAGGGGCATTGCGCCATCTGGCAACTTCACAAGACGCCCTCGCGGGGTAAACGCAAACACAGTATCTCGGAACATTTCCATTTTGGCATGCTCAAGAAATTCTTCTGGATCCGCACCATGCCCAAGCATATCAGCAAAGCTTAATAGACTATCTTCTGGATCTAGTCCTGCCTCACGAGCGCCATCCTTATCGAACCCGTAATTTTTGTTTTTATAGCGCCAATGAGCAGCGATTCCTCGCTCTGCGATTTCGTCCATTTGTTTTGTACGAATCTGCAACTCTACACGCCGATTTCCGGGTCCTTGAAAAGTTGTGTGTATGGATTGGTAGCCATTAGGCTTGGGAACGGAAATATAATCTTTAAATCGCCCAGATAGCGCAGCCCAATGCTGATGGGCAATACCCAAAGCGCGATAGCAATCTGCAACCGATGGCACAATTAATCGAAAAGCGAATATGTCACCTAAATCTTTGAATGAAATCGCTTTATTTTCAAGTTTACGCCAAATGCTATAGGGGCGCTTTAATCGTCCCCGAATATCGCCGCTTATCCCATTTACGCTCATTAGAACTTCAATGTCAGATTGGATGCGCTCAACATCTTCAACAGCATCCGCTGCCATTTCAGCCAATCGTCTTTCTATAGTTTCGCGTGCTTCTGGGTTTATGACCGCAAAGGCGATGTCTTCGAGCTCTCCAGCGAAAATAGATAACCCTGTTCGGCGTGCCAAAGGCGCATAAATATCTATCGTTTCTTGCGCAATGCGTATCCTGCTTTCAGGCTTTGGCATAAATTGAATCGTGCGCATATTGTGAAGTCTATCGGCGAGTTTGACGAGTAGAACACGTATATCTTTCGTCGTCGCTAATATGAATTTTTGAAAATTCTCTGCTTGTTTAGCAGCCCGGCTCGACGATTCTAATTGCGTGAGTTTCGTGACGCCATCTACTATTTCAGCGATGTCTTTGCTGAATAATTCTTCGATCTCTTCAAGCGTTACATCAGTATCTTCAACGGTATCATGGAGTAAGCCCGCGATAATGGTTGAATAATCTAGCTTAAGGTCGGTCAGAATTCCCGCGACAGACACAGGGTGAGCATAATACGGATCACCTGAGTGGCGTGTTTGCGCGCCGTGACGGACCATCGCAAATACATATGCACGATTGAGCGCGTCTTCATCCGCGTCTGGCTGGTATGCGAGAACGCGCTCTACTAATTCATACTGACGTAAAAAACGACGCCCTTTGCCTGTGGGTAGGCCAGGTTCGCGCAAGGCGGCATGGAGTTCTGACGTATCGTCAGCCATTTCGCCTCACTTTAGTATTTAGTAACGGTCTTCGCGTGCGTTCTCTAGCTCTGCTTGATACGCACGGATAACATCTTCTTCTGAACGCGTCGGCGCTGCTTGCAGAGCCAAACGATCTTCTTCTTTTTCAGCCTCTTCGTTAGGCCGAACTTCTTGAAGCTCAGAAACATAGCTTTCTTTGACTAGGTCAAGATCCACGCCGTCACCAGCAATCTCACGTAGAGACACAACAGGATCTTTATCGTCATCACGATCTACAGTCATTTCCGAACCAGCACGGATCATGCGAGCGCGGTGACCAGCCAACAAAACAAGCTGAAAGCGGTTAGGTACTTTTTCGATGCAATCTTCGACGGTGACGCGTGCCATATATATGTTCTCCTGCCAAACGAACTGGATAAGCCAGTTCTTAACCAGACTCAACCCATTAATCATCGGTATTTTCATATAAATGCGATCAATTCATGACTATTTCAATTATTTGATATCAAAACGGTCCGAATTTTCTGCACGGCCAATGTTTTTGAGCTTTATTGACCATATCTTCAATTGATACCTCTTTTAACGGATGATGCCAATCAGGTGCAATTTCCATCAACGGCGATAGGACAAATGATCGAGTATGCATACGTGGATGAGGCAAAATCAAATTACTCTCATCAGTTGAAATTTTGACCTGACGTCGAAAATCAATCAAATCTAAATCTAAAGTACGAGCACCATTTTTTTCTGTTCGAACCCTCCCATACTCATCCTCTATTTTAAGTAGCAAATGCATTAGTGCTTGCGCGTCATCGCAAATAAGGGCTAACTCGACCACAGCATTGAAAAATTCACCAAGATTAGGGTCTGGCCACGCGGGGGACACCCAAATACTAGATTTATGCAATGTTTTTATACCGGCACACTCAAGAGTGCGCAGGACAGATTGAAACAGGCCCGCACCTTCAAGCTGCTGTTCCTCATGATCAGTAAATGCGGAATTGCTTCCCAAGGCGACATATACGCCTCCCTGTCCGCGCCCATTTATAGTGTTGTCATTTGTACTAACCCGTGTTGTAGGGAGCAACATTTGTATGGCCTTTTATAAAGATGAGCGGATAGCCCTGTTTATTGACGGTGCAAACCTATACTCTGCCGCAAAAACACTAAACGTTGAACTAGATTACAGACGACTTTTGAGCGAATTTCGAAAAAAGGGCCGCCTACTACGAGCCTATTACTATACTGCTTTAATCGAAAATGAAGAATATTCGCCAATAAGGCCACTCGTCGACTGGCTACAATATAATGGCTATAATGTCGTCACCAAACCTGCCAAAGAATTTACTGACGCAGCCGGCCGTCGCCGCGTCAAAGGTGATATGGATGTTGAAATCGCAGTTGATATGCTCACATTGGCCGACAAACTTGATCATGCCATTTTGTTTTCTGGAGATGGCGATCTGACCGTTCTCGTAAAAGCTCTTCAAAACCGAGGACTACGCGTGTCTGTCGTCTCTTCCGTAAAAACACAGCCCCCCATGATCTCAGATGATTTAAGGCGCTCAGCAGACAATTTTATTGATCTAAGTGACTTAGTCAAAATAATTGGTCGTGAAAATGACGAATTGGAGGATGAGAAAGACTAGTTAACAATTTAGTCTAGACAATTCTTGTATACAAATCTGTTTGTAGGCCGCAATGAGACAACTAACAGAGGCTTCATGACTGAAAATTTTCCACCAGAAGCTCCTTCTGATTGTGACAGGTGTCCACGTCTCGTGGAGTATCTAGAAGAATACCGTGCAAAAGAACCTAACTGGTTTAACGCGCCTGTACCCTCTTTTGGACCATCAAACGCAAAATTGCTTATCGTCGGCTTAGCACCAGGTGTTACCGGAGCCAATCGGACAGCGCGTCCGTTCACGGGTGATTATGCTGGCGACTTGCTCTACGCAACAATTGAAAAATTCGGGTTTTCTAAAGGGAAATACGATTCTCGTTCAGATGATGGCCTAGAACTCGTAGACGCTATGATTACAAATGCGGTGCGCTGCGTCCCGCCTCAAAACAAACCTACCGGCCCAGAAATCAATAATTGCAGACCGTTTCTTGTTTCCAGAATGCAGCACCTACCACAACTGAAAGTCATATTGGCGCTTGGAAAAATCGCTCACGATTCAACAGTTAGAACGCTTGGTGGCAAATTATCGAATTACAAATTCGCCCATGCCGCTATCCATAAGCTTAACGGCCCCAATGGCGCACTAACAATGATAGATAGCTACCATTGCTCTCGCTATAATACGAATACGGGTCGCCTCACCACTGAAATGTTTGAAAACGTTTTTTCACTCATTCAATCCGAAATCCAAAAACAAAAAGCCGCACTTTGATTTTCAAAGTGCGGCTTTTATACCAAATTCAAACCAGACTTAACTTAGAAACTTTTCACGAGCGCATTGATCTGAATCAACTCACTCATCAGTTTTTCAAGTTCAGATAAAATAACCATATTTGGTCCATCTGAAGGTGCATTGTCCGGATCTTGGTGTGTTTCAAGGAAAACACCTGAAACACCAACAGCAACAGCAGCCTTAGCAATAACGGGAACATATTCACGTTGACCGCCAGTGGAACCACCTTTTCCACCCGGTTGTTGGACGGAGTGAGTGGCATCAATAACAACTGGTGCCATGGCTGCCATTTCAGGTAGGCCGCGCATATCAGTCACTAATGCATTATACCCAAAAGAGGAGCCACGTTCTGTAAGCAAGACATCCTTTGCCCCCATAGAGATCAGCTTGTTTACGACATTTTTCATGTCCCAAGGTGCGAGGAATTGGCCTTTTTTCACTTTTACAACAGCACCAGTCTCCGCTGCAGCTTGTAGCATATCTGTTTGACGGCAAAGAAATGCTGGTATCTGAAGAACATCAACAACCTTGGCCACTTTTTCACACTGATCCGGCAAGTGAACATCGGTCAGCATTGGCAATCCAGTTTTATCCTTAACTTCAGCAAAGATATCTAACGCTTCATCTAGCTCCATGCCGCGATAACCCGACATGCTCGTCCGGTTCGCTTTATCAAATGAAGTCTTATAAACGACTTGTGCGCCCAATTTGTCAGCTATTTCTAGAATTGCATTCGACATAAACAATGCATGTTCGCGGCTTTCTAAAGCACAAGGCCCAAGAAAAAATGTCAGAGGAGCATCCGGTCCAATTTTGATATTCCCACGCGGGCAAGCAATTTCGACGGTAGAATTTAGAGCTTTAACGCTCGATGTGTCGCTCACAGCAGACTCCTCAACTTATAAATTTCTAGGCGCTATGTATGCATTCTCACACCAAATGGAAAGCCAAACCATCATATTGATATCAGAAACGCCATAGTAAACGTTATTCATTTGCCTATCATAGGGTGTCATCCAGACTGTTTAAAAGGAATTCTTCTGTGAATATTTTCAGACTAGCAACGCCCGCCGATATTGACGGCTTAGCTGCTCTTACCAGCTCATTAGGGGCCGGCCTCACAACAGTTCCTCGTACGCCTGAAAAAATAGCTGCTTATATTGATGAAACTCAGCGCTTTCTATCTGGCGACGAATCCGCAAACCGGATTTTCTTCGTTGTCGAAATGGACGGAAAAGTCGTAGGAATGTCAGCGATATTGCCCAGGCTTGGTCGTGAACGCCCCTATTGTAGCTTTAAATTGAGCCGTCACACACGGCGCTCTACGACCCCGAGCTTAAAAACAGCACATGATAGCCTACAATTTTCAACAGAATTCGATGGTAACACAGCACTCGCTACTCTGTTCCTCTCAAAAGAAGTGCGTGGCGGCGGTGTTGGTAGATTGCTCTCATTAGGTAGGTTGGCATTCATAGATCAACACAGAGATTTTTTTTCCAAAACTTTGATGGCCGATATTCGAGGATGGCTTGACGAAAATGGTGAAGCGCCATTTTGGAATTTTATCGCATCAAAATTCATAGACCTTCCATTTAAAGAAGCAGATGAACTTAGCTCTGAAGATGGACGCTTTATAGCTGAATTGATTCCAAGTTTGCCGATTCTCTTAAACCTCCTGCCCCCTGAGACACAGGACTTCATTGGACGACCTCATCGTTTGTCGGGCAAAGCTATGGACTTGCTTATGAATGCAGGTTTCAAAAAAACAGACCTATGTGACGTGTTTGACGGTGGTCCTGCCATTGAATGCGAAATCTCAGACACATCTATCGCAAGAACAGCAGTTCGGACCCAAACTTTGGATGACGATGTAGAAGGCGATTATTCCATGCTGTTCTCTGGTCATAAAACCGACTTTAGAGCGACAATTGCAAAAGCAGACCTTCGAAACAATGTGGCTCCCCAAAGCGTTGCCAATGCTTTTGGACTATCTGAAACGGCAAAACTTTGGATCGCTGCAACACGCCATAGCGACCGACTTGCCGACCTTGCTAGTGCCAACAAATAAGGAATTGCCATGACTCATGAAATCAATATCGACGGACTTGTTGGCCCAACGCATAATTATGGCGGCATGTCAGTTGGAAATTTGGCTTCTAAATCCAACAAAGGCCAAATTTCAAACCCGCAAGGTGCAGCCCTACAAGGGCTAGGAAAGATGCGAAAGCTGATTGATTTGGGACTTACTCAAGCAGTTATGCCGCCGCAAGAACGCCCCTTCATGGCAGGTTTGCATAAGCTTGGTTTTAAAGGCTTTGATAATGACGTATTGCAGGCAGCTTATAAATCAAACCCAGTCCTAGTTAGTAATTACGCATCCGCTTCTTGTATGTGGACAGCCAATGCTGCGACCGTTTCGCCAAGTTGCGATACTGCGGATGGAAAGGTTCATTTCACACCCGCAAACCTTTCAGCAATGCCACATCGCAGTATTGAAGGACCGCAGGCTGAGAGCATTTTGCGCAAATTGTTTGCTGACGAAAGCGCGTTTTCGGTACATGAAGCATTACCCGCAAACACGCTCTTTGGTGATGAAGGTGCTGCCAATCATAACCGTCTATGTAAAACTCATGCCGATAAGGGCTTAGAAGTCTTTGTTTACGGACGCGAAGCGCTAAACAATAGCGAGAATGTCGCTAAATTCCCTGCCCGGCAAACATTGGAAGCGAGTCAGGCTGTTGCTCGTTTTCACGGGCTTAATGATGCAAACACGCTTTTTGTTCGTCAAAGCAATCGCGCCATTGATGCAGGCGCATTTCACAATGATGTAGTGTGTGTCGCTAATGGTCCGGTTTTACTGTTCCACGAGGCTGCTTTTGACGATTTAAGTGCTTTGCAGGACACTATTCGGCGCAAAGCGGAGCCTTTGGGTTTTGATCCGGTTTTTGTGACTGCAATGAACAAAGACTTTCCTATCGAAGATGCTATCCAATCTTATTTTTTCAATAGCCAATTAATTACCCTGCCAACTGGCAAAATGGCGCTGATTTTACCTGCTGATGCACAGGAGAATGCAGCATCGAAAAGCTTTGCCGATGCTTGTGTGGCGGGCGACATCCCGATTGAGCAGGCTATCTACATGGATTTACGCCAAAGCATGCGTAATGGCGGCGGTCCTGCATGTCTGCGTCTTCGGGTCCAGCTCACCGATGACGAGCTCGCTAAAATGCACCAGCCAGCCATTATGTCCCATTCAAAAATAGATCGCTTAGAGACCTGGGTAAAAACCCATTACCGCGATGCACTTGCGCCTGCTGATCTTGGCGACCCAAAACTGTTGAACGAAACGCGCGCTGCTTTGGATGAACTGACTCAGATCATGGATCTTGGGTCTATTTATGAATTCCAAAAGGCCGGAGCAAATTCATGACATTAACAAAAGAAGATATTTTCGCGTTGGCAAAGAAGACTTCTGAAGATGTCACGGCTTTAGATTTAATTCATTCACGACAAGACGCAATGATCGCAAAAACGGTTGAATGGGCTAAGATTAATACAGGCAGTTGGAACGCTGTTGGATTAGAAAGTTTCGCTCCCCTATTGGTGGAAGCTTTTGGCGAACTAGATGCCGTAGTAGAATCGCATAAAACGCCTGCCATCGAAAAGATAAACAACCAAGGCGACAAAACCTATTTCCAATCCGGGCCGGTTATCACAGTTACGTCTAGATCAGATGCACCTGTACAAGTGGTTATGACCGGACATTACGATACTGTTTTTCCTGAAGGCACATTTGAAGACATCAATGATATTGGTGATGGGAAGTTAAATGGTCCCGGCCTAGCCGATATGAAGGGTGGAATTGTTGTGATGCTTGAAGCGTTAAAGGCTTTTGAAGCAGGCCCACACAAGGACAAATTAGGCTATTCAATCACGCTTAGCCCTGATGAAGAGACTGGAAATTTTGCAAGTGCGCCCTTTATTGCGAAAGCAGCTAAGAATGCGCATATCGGCCTAACCTTTGAACCCGCTATGGAATCAGGCGCTATGTCTGGCGGCCGGAAAGGCTCTGCAATTTATGACATAGTCTTTAAAGGCCTTGCATCCCATGCTGGACGCGCACCAGAGGCTGGTCGCAGCGCTATACTTGCAGCCGCAGAATTTGCTTTAGGTGTTGAAAAACTTGATGCCGCAATGGATACGGTAACCTTCAATGTCGGCGCAATAGATGGCGGCAATGCCGTAAATATTGTGCCAGACAATGCGGTGCTAAGATTGGGAATACGCGCACCCGATCAAACACGTGCTGATCTAGCAGTACGCTCCCTTCAAACACTATTGAAGAAAGTTCTTAAACGCGACGGTATTTCAGCACAAATGATTGGCAGTTTCTATCGCCCACCTAAGCCACGAAATGCTGCGCAATCACGCCTTTTCGAAGTTGTAGATGCAACAGCAGGTGCACTTGGGCTGTCCCTCACATTTCAAGATACCGGCGGTGTCTGCGAAGGAAACAACGTCTTTCAAGCAGGCACACCCAATATTGATACACTTGGTGTTCGCGGCGGCAACATTCATTCGTCGGACGAATTTGTGGTTCTCGATAGCTTTGCTGAACGCGCAGGACTGACCACGCTCATCCTGAACCGGCTTGCAGATGGCCGAATAGACGCTGCACACATTAAATCGCTCATGGATTAAGGGCTAAGCCAATGACATTAGATACATATATAAATGGGGTCTGGAACCAAGGTAACGGATCTGCATTCGACAGCATATCACCATCAGATGGATCAGTTGTCGGCAAATACCATGCAGCGGATGCCGACCAAGTTAACAACGCTACAGCAGCGGCCCGCAAAGCATTCGATACTTGGTCATTAAAACCTCAAGCAGAGCGTGACACAGTCTTGAAAAATTACGCTATTGCACTAGGGAACCGCAAACAAGAAATAGCGGATGCAATTAGCCGTGATATGGGCAAACCTGCGTGGGAAGCCATCACGGAAGCTGGTGCAATGGTCGCCAAAATCGCAGGTTCAATTACTGCTCAAAATGATAGAGCTGGAAGTTGGACAAAAGAAGCTGATTTTGGAGCAATATCTCTGACACACCGCCCTTTTGGCGTTATGGCTGTCTTTGGTCCATTTAACTTCCCCGGTCACCTACCAAATGGTCACATCGTTCCGGCTCTCCTCGCTGGGAATACGATTGTTTTTAAACCTTCAGAACTTGCGCCCGGTGTTGCTAAAATCATGGTGGAAGCCTTTGAAGAAGCAGGATTACCAGCTGGATGTTTAAACGTTGTTCAAGGCGGACGAGACACAGGTCAGGCGCTTTTAAACGCAGACATTAATGGTTTGCTTTTCACGGGTTCACACCATACTGGAACGGCATTTCACAAGCATTTTGCAGGTCGACCAGATATTATGTTAGCGCTTGAAATGGGCGGCAATAACCCGCTTATCATTCACAAGACGGATGATATTGAAGCCGCCGCAGAAGTTGTCTTCCAGTCAGCATTCGTAACAACTGGCCAGCGCTGCACCTGTACACGACGCTTGATTCTGCCATCTGATAAGCAAGGTAATGAAATCCTTGCGGCGGTTATTGGTAAAATTGATGCAGTCAAAATTGGCCCATGGGATGGCAAAGATGTTTATCTTGGCCCTCTTGTATCTGCGCGCGCTGTTGAGCAAGCAATTGCTTTCCAGAATGAACGCGTTGAACTCGGCGGAAAACTCATCAAACCTCTTTCAGATATGGTTGAAGGCACAGGGATTGTGCGCCCCGGAATCATTGACATGACGAATGCTCAAACGCCGCCTGATGAGGAATTATTTGGTCCATTCCTGCAGGTTTATCGTGAAGATGATTTAGATGACGCGATCAAATTAGCAAATGCGACTCGCTTTGGATTATCAGCTGGCGTCGTGACGTCTGACGATAGTGTATGGGAATATGCTCAAGCGCGCCTGAGAGTGGGTATTTTAAACCGCAACCGTCCAACAACAGGTGCTTCCGGTGCTATGCCATTTGGTGGACCCGGCCTATCTGGCAACGCCCGTCCAAGTGCGTATTATGCAGCAGATTATTGTGCTTGGCCCCAAGCGCGCCAGATCGGTTAAATAGAACAAAAAGAAGGGCATCAACAACGCGTTGATGCCCTTTAAAAGGCACTCTATTGGAACCGTAAATTAATCTATGCAGCCAACAGGATTTAGCATTTTCAAGCATTTCTCTATCGAGTGATTTTGCTGCATTTCATACAGTGCAAAAGGGTCTTGCACTGTCGCGCCCAGATCTTCCTCAAACTGTGCTTGATTGGCATCCGACGCATAAAGTTTTTCGTCATTGGAAGACAGGTTTGATCTAAATATACCGGCTGCACTTACGGGAAGAAAGTCTTGATAGGTAATGGGTATAGCTTCAACCAGTCCGTCACTTATTAACGCCTCCAATGATTGACGCAGACCACCGCTATTTGCGTCGACTTTGCCTGCTTGCGTGAGTTGATAATAAAAATAAGCAAGTCCTTCTCTTCGCATGACGTCCCAATCATCTGGAAAGTCCTGAAACTCATCCTTTAGAATATCAAAATAGCTTTTGGATTCGGGTGTATCCGTCTGTGATGATTTGTTTTTTGCGTTTGCAAGGAGTTCATCATAAAGAGCACGGCCTTTGGCGGTAAGTGCTATACCGCGCTGTTCTATTTCTCCAAAGCGCGCAGTGTGTTGTCCGGTGATATCTTTATCATTTTCATCTACGAAACTAACTGCCTCGTTTAAAGCTTTGAATGCCGTTTGACGCAATAGAATTGGACACTTTCTTAAGGGCGGGCCTTCGATAGAATCTTTAGGGTTCAAACCTCTGAGTGGCATACGTCTTTGCGCTTCATCGATATCAAGAACACGCGGTGTCAGATGATTGATATGCGGGCCAGCAAAGCTCACAATATCAGCAATAAGCGGATGCTGATCTTTTAGTGATTTGTATGTTGAGACATCAACACATGCCTTTGAATGCCAACGGAAAGTTTCCAACAACTCAGAAACAAACTCCTCTGCTTGCGAGTGAGATAGGCCTGACTTTATTTCAGCCTGCTCAATAAGCTCGATAGCCCTATTCGTCACGATTTGACGTTTGGACAGAATATCACCAGCAATATTTCTTAGCTTCTCGTCTGCAATGTGGTCCAACCGCAATAGTGAGGTAAAAATACGAAACGGGTTTTTGGCGAGCGCTTCGGCTTTTATGGGACGAAATGCTGTTGAATGGACAGGTAGGCCCGCAACAGAGAGGTCATAATACCCCACTGGAAACATTCCCATCACCGCAAAAGCGCGGCGTAATATGTTTAATTCTTCTGGTTTTCCTACGCGGATAGCACCATGACGTTCAGCATTTAAGGTTGAGATACCGCCTTCTGCTTCTATTTTGTTTCTTACTTCAGAATTTTGAGCAATCGTTTCAGAATTGACGTCATCAACAATATCAACAAGGTCCGCATAGGCAGGGACTTCTTCGCGATACATTCTAGACATTGCAGCGGTAAAATTCTGACGGATATGATCTGAACTTACATGTGTTTGAACCATAGCTATTCATAAACCTTTTCGGTTTTGCTTATGCTGCCTCGCTCATCTCTTCGCAATCCGATATGCTTATGTTCATCTGGGCGTGTCCAGTATCGCACATTTGCACCGTCATTCTCTGTTAGGGCTGTTGCTGCTTGAACATTTAGTGAGACAGACGTTTCATCGCATTCAAACTCACCAATCACAGCCCTAAAGCTGGACAATTTGGTAGAGCTGACCATCATCAATTTTGGGTCAATTGGTATGCTCTTGATGTTCAATCTGACATTCCGACTTTCGCGGATGGTTGCAAGGTCTTCAAATGAGGCTGACATGATTGGTCCAGCGTCAAAAAGGTCGACAATTTCGGTTTGTGAGAAGCCTTCTTTCATCAAGAGATGATAAGCGCCCACACCGCTTTCATGTGGTTGACCTATAGCTTTATGCGCTTCAGGTGGAAGGTTTTCTATGACAATAGGAGCTGTCGGTATCACTGCTTTCATGCCTTCATCATCAGCATGGGTGATGAATTCATCTGCTTCTTCAAAAGTCTTTTGTAAACGCGCTTTATGGACGCTTGAATAAAATGGTGATTTTCCGCTCGCATCCTGATTACCGCGCAATTCGGCAATGATTGGACTGGAAAATACTTCCGGGGCTGTCCCTATCAACATATAACGTGATTTAGCCAAATATCTGCCCAATCCACCTTTACGGTGATCGGGATGCATGAAGAGAGACCCTACTTCCGTTGCACCGTCAAACGCGTGATCTGGGTCCAAATACAGAGCATTGCGAACATCTTTTGTCGGGTTTCCACGTCCATCTTTCATCACAAAATCGACAAATGGACGTTCAATACCGATTTTTGTTTTCACAGCGGCGCAACCAACAACTTTGCCCGTATTTACCTCTTCCATCACCAGTAGGAATTTCTGAGATTTCTTTACATCTGGGTTTGCGAAACTCTCCATGGAAGCGTCAATATAACGCTTTAAATATTCCATATTGGGCTGTAAACTTGTGAAACCGGGTCCAGAGATTTGAGCAAGCGCGAAAAAGCCTTCAAGATCTGATGGATCAATCGCCCGCACGACATATAATCCTGAGATAGATGACATGTTAAACCAACTCTTTCTCAGATTCCTGTGATTTCACGGATATCAGCGCTTTTCTCAATCGATTGATCGCTTCTTCGACATCTATTGATGATACATTCAGAGCGGGAGCGAGACGCACAACATTGTCACCGGCAACCCCGATTAAAAGCCCCAAATCACGCGTAGCATCGCGCACAGCAATGTTGGAAACTGCAAGTTTTGCTCCGATAAGAAGCCCCTTGCCGCGCACGTCTACAATTGAACCTGGAACCTCAGATTTAATAGCTTCAAAGCCATCACGGATCTGTTCGGAAACAGTTTCAACATGGCGAAGAAAATTGGGTTTGGAAATATGATCAAGAACGGCATGGCCGACAGCAACGGCTAAAGCATTGCCGCCATATGTTGTGCCATGTGTACCGGGCACCATATATTGCGCCACTTCTTCGGTTGAGAAAGTCATCCCTAGAGGAAAACCTCCCCCTACGCCTTTCGCGGTAGCCATCAAATCTGGTGTCGCATCTTGGGCCCATTCATGGGCAAATAGTTTACCTGTACGCCCAGCGCCGCATTGCACTTCATCATAGATTAATAATGCTCCAGCTTCCGTACAAAGTTTTCGCATCAATGTGAGGTCAGCAAGTGGAACAGGACGCAAGCCCCCCTCACCTTGAACAGGTTCAATTATAACAGCAGCTGTTTTGTCACTTAAGGCATTTTGAAATGCATTCATGTCTCCAAATGGTAATTTGGTATATCCCGGCAAAGCAGGACCAAAGCCTTTTAGATAATTTGGATTACCAGCAGCGTTTATCGTCGCATATGTGCGCCCATGAAAAGCACCATCAAAACCGATAATTTCGATTCGGTCCGGCTCACCTTTTTCAAAATGATAGCGTCTTGCCGCCTTCAATGCACATTCAACTGCCTCTGCACCCGAGTTTGCAAAGAAGATTCGGTCTGCAAAAGTAAGTGCACAATAACGGTCAGCAAGCTCAGATTGACCAGGTACATCGAACATATTAGACAAATGCCATAGTTTTTGTGCCTGATTTTCGAGCGATTTTATCAAATCGGGGTGAGCATGTCCCAAAGTGTTGACCGAAATACCAGAAATAAAGTCTAAATACTCCCGTCCTTCTGTATCCCAGAGACGGACACCCTCCCCACGTTCAAATTGAATTGCTGGCGGTGCATAAGTTGGAAATATGTGACTACGACGTTGCATAAACTTCTCCCGTTTGGACTAAGCAGAGCAAATTACAGCACCAAAAAACAGTATTCTTTTGTGCATATTGGGGTGGATTTTTATACTATTTAATGCTTTTAACATTCGCATTGCGAAATACGAGGATTCGAATGTCAATTACTGAAAAAGACGACCAGCTTATAAATGTCTTGCGAGAAAATGCACGAATGAGTGTTACAGATATAGCCTCCACCCTAGGTGTATCGAGATCTACTGCACAGAAACGATTAGAAAAAATTGAAGAAGCAGGCGTAATATCTTCTTATACAGTCGTGCTATCTGAAGCCTACCAAAAAGCACGTGTTCGCGCGCATATATCCGTCACGCTTGACGCTAAGAAAACTCACAGCGTCATTGCAAAGATCAAAGACAATACGTCTGTTGAAGAAATTCATTCAGTAAGTGGAGACTATGATCTCATCGTTATTGTGTCTTCTACAACCGTCGAAATGCTCGACAAAGCCATTGACGGCCTTATCGAGATTGATGGAGTCGAACGCACAAGTACAGCTGTCATCCTATCTACTAAGCTAAAACGCTAAAATGATAGCTTAATCTAGATTAAGAGCGTCTATTGCTTTTCGGGCGGCATCAGCAAGCTCGGGGCGGCAGATCAATAAATCAGGAAGATAAGTATCATCGCAATTATATTTGAATTCTGATCCATCCATGCGGCAGGTGTGCAATCCTGCTGCATTGGCAACAGCGATTGGCGCACAATTATCCCATTCATATTGCCCGCCAGAATGCAGATAAATGTCTGCTTCACCGCGCACAACAGCCATAGCTTTAGCACCAGCTGAGCCCATTGGAAGTAATTCAGCTCCCATTGCTTCGGCAACAGCTGTCGCTTCTTTACCGGGGCGAGAACGAGACACTAACATTTTGGGCGGGTTATTCATCGGTTTTAGCGGTGGTGGCTGATCAGAACGCAGAACTAAATCCATACCCGGCAAAGCAACAGCTCCGATTGACGGTTTCCCATCAATAGATAGTGCGACGTGCACCGCCCAATCAGTACGCCCTTCGCCATATTCGCGCGTGCCATCAACAGGGTCGATAATCCACACGCGCGACTTTTCAAGGCGTGATTTATCATCCTTACTTTCTTCAGACAGAACCGCATCATCTGGGCGCTGGTGCGCCAGAGCCTGCATCAAGAAAGCATTTGAGGTTTCATCCCCTGTTTTTCCCAATGCTTTTCCGTCAACTAGCCCAGACGCGCGAACTTCTAAAAGTATCTTTCCCGCAGCATCAGCAAGTTCTGCTGCTAATTGCGCATCGCTTAGTTCATTCATAATGCCATCAACTTTTCGACAATCAGATCAGCGGCTTCATCCGCAGACATTTCAACGGTGTTTACCCGAATTTCTGCGTTTGCAGGGGCCTCATAAGGACTATCAATACCCGTGAAGTTTTTCAGGTTTCCAGCGCGCGCCTTTTTATAAAGACCTTTCACATCACGCTGCTCCGCCACTTCAAGCGGTGTATCAACAAACACTTCGATAAATTCACCTTCAGTGAAAAGGTCACGCACCATTTGTCGTTCGGCTTGGAATGGCGAGATGAAAGCCGTCATGACGATCAAACCAGCATCCGTCATAAGTTTTGCGACCTCACCCACGCGGCGGATGTTTTCAACGCGGTCAGCATCAGTAAAGCCAAGGTCTCTATTTAGCCCATGGCGCACATTATCACCATCAAGCAAGAATGTGTGCTTACCAGCAGCAAACAGTTTTTTCTCGACAAGGTTTGCAATTGTTGATTTTCCAGAACCAGACAAACCTGTGAACCACAATAATCGCGCGGTTTGGTTTTTCTGGGCTGCATGAGCTTCACGATCAACATCTACAGCTTGCCAATGGATGTTCTGTGACCGACGCAACGCAAAATGGATCATACCTGCCGCAACAGTTGCATTCGTCATGCGATCAATAAGGATGAACCCACCCATATCAGGATTGTCGCTATAACTTTCAAACGTCACAGGTTTAGACGTTGATATGTTACACACACCGATAGAATTTAACTTTAGAGTTTTAGACGGCAACTGACCTGCGGTATTCACATTCACTTCGTATTTGGGTTCAGTGATTGTGGCAGATACGGTGTTTGAACCTATCTTTAAAAGATACGGACGTCCTGACAGCATTTCTTCTTCTGCCATCCAAACAATTGTTGCTTCAAATTGATCAGCAACTTCCGGCGGTGCATCAGAGGCAGCAATGATATCTCCCCTAGAACAATCAATCTCGTCTTGGAAGGTCAAAGTCACAGATTGACCGACACTTGCTACTTCAAGATCACCATCCATTGTTACAATGGACTTAATGGTAGATGTTTTACCCGATGGGAGTACCCGAATAGCATCACCCGGACGTACTGTTCCAGATGTTATCAACCCTGAAAAACCACGAAAATCCAAGTTTGGACGGTTTACCCATTGCACAGACATGCGGAAGTCGCGTTCTGCCATCAATGTATCATTGAGCGGTGCTTCTTCGAGGTGTGAGATAAGTGTCGGACCAGTATACCAAGGTGTTGCTACGCTTTTGTCGACAATGTTGTCACCAGCAAGGCCCGATATCGGGATCGCGGTAAAAGCAGACATACCAATTGAGTCAGCAAATATTTTGTAGTCCGCAACAATTTCGTTGAATCGCTCTTCCTTATAATCAACAAGGTCCATCTTATTGACGGCAAGTACGACATTTTTAATGCCCAATAAGTTCACAAGGTAGGAATGGCGTTTTGTTTGTGTGAGAACACCCTGACGCGCATCAATCAAAATAACAGCAAGATCAGCTGTTGACGCACCTGTCACCATATTGCGGGTGTATTGTTCATGTCCTGGTGTGTCAGCAACGATAAATTTGCGTTTTTCTGTTGCAAAAAAGCGGTAGGCCACATCAATAGTGATACCTTGCTCGCGCTCTGCTGCTAATCCATCAACAAGCAGTGCAAAATCTATTTCTTGTCCTTGTGTACCAACAGATTTTGAATCGTTTTCTAGGCTTGCCAACTGATCTTCAAAGATCATTTTTGAATCGTAAAGCAGACGACCGATAAGTGTAGATTTTCCATCATCCACTGATCCACATGTGATGAAGCGCAACATGGATTTATGCTGGTGCTTTAGAAGGTAGGCATCAATATCCTGCCCAATAAGGGCTTCGGCTTCATAAGCTTTATCGGCATGAGTATTTGTTGTTTCAGTGGTCATTTTAGAAATACCCTTCCTGCTTTTTCTTCTCCATAGACGCTGATTGATCATGGTCAATCGCGCGACCTTGTCTCTCAGAAGTCGTTGTCAGGAGCATTTCTTGAATGATTTCTGGAAGGGTTGCCGCTTCAGACTCGACCGCACCTGTAAGCGGGTAACAACCAAGCGTTCTAAATCGAATAGACTTCATCTCAGGCACTTCACCGTCTTTAAGCGGGAAACGTTCATCATCAACCATGAGAAGCATGCCATCGCGTTCGACGGTTGGACGCATAGCGGCTTTATAAAGGGGAACAATGTCGATGTTTTCTAGGTGGATGTACTGCCAGATATCTAATTCAGTCCAGTTGGATATTGGGAAAACACGAATGCTTTCATCTTTAGCTTTGCGCATATTATACTGTTTCCAAAGCTCTGGACGTTGGTTTTTCGGGTCCCATCTGTGATTAGCTGTTCTAAACGAAAAGATACGCTCTTTTGCGCGAGACTTTTCTTCATCACGACGTGCGCCACCAAAGGCTGCATCAAAACCGTATTTTGTGAGCGCCTGTTTTAGCCCTTCTGTCTTCCACATATCTGTGTGAAGTGAGCCATGGTCAAATGGATTAATCCCTTTTTCTTTGGCTTCGGGATTTTGGTAGACTATCAACTCCATCCCAGCGTCTTTTGCTGCTTTCTCTCGCAACTCATACATGGCTTTAAATTTCCATGTTGTATCTACATGCATCAATGGAAATGGTGGCGGAGAAGGATAAAATGCCTTTTTTGCAAGGTGCAGCATCACAGCGGAATCTTTACCCACTGAGTACAGCATCACCGGCTTTTCAGCCTCCGCTGCAACTTCACGCATGATGTGAATGCTTTCAGCTTCCAAACGCTGAAGGTGCGTTAGACGATCCTTGGAAATTTCGTTCTTCGACATTTATTCATCAATCTTCTTCGATTGCCACGCCTATCAATAAACAGGAGCAACTTTAATCTAGCTATTTGATGAAGAGATAATCAGTCGTCCAAAGTGACACAACTAGAATTACTTCTATTCCACTTATGTGTTATATTAGCGAAACTCAACTGATGTTCACCCCACCCAAAACTCAACTAATCTCTAATTGCAATATACAATTCCGTCAAAGTATTGGCCTTTGTTTCGATTGTTTTATTTTAAATAAAACAGAGACCAGAATAATAAATATCCTGATCAGAGAGTTTTAGTATAGAAATTCAGTTTTGAAGGGATTGTTATGCCTCTTCGCGCGTCATTGAAACAAAGACATCTTCTAGATCAGCCTCTTCTGTGGCGAGATCTTTAATACGTATTCCAGATTCTCGCATACGGTTTAATAGATCCATGACACGAGTCTCGTTTGCTCGATATGAAACAATCAGTGCTCCGTCTGGACGCATAGCAATATCCAAGTCTTTTAATGTTTCCGGTATTTCATCAATTGCCGTTTCTGGATGAACAATTAATTTTTTTCGATCCATGCGAGACAACAAAGTATCCGTACTCTCACACGCAATAACTTCTCCATGATTGATGATCGCAATCTGGTCACACATCTCTTGGGCTTCTTCAAGATAATGCGTGGTCAGGACAATTGTTGTCCCTTTTGCGTGTAATTCTTTTACATATTCCCATAATTGACGACGCAGTTCTACATCTACCCCAGCTGTAGGTTCATCAAGAATTAGTATTGGCGGCGTGTGCACCATTGCTTTTGCAACCATCAAACGACGCTTCATTCCGCCAGAAAGTTGACGTACATATGCATCTTTTTTGTCGCCAAGCCCTAGCGCCTCAAGAATTTCATCTGATCTACGCTCTTTTTCTGGCACACCGTAAAAACCAGCCATAAGCTCCATACTTTCACGGGGTGTAAAAAATGGGTCCATGTTGACTTCTTGGGGGACGACACCCAATGCAGACGCGACTTCACGAGGGTTCGTATCCAGATCATAATCCCATACTTTAACTTGCCCTTCGGATTTATTGACAAGTCCTGACATGATATTGATCAATGTTGATTTTCCAGCGCCGTTTGGCCCCAACAATCCAAAAATAGAGCCGCGCGGAATTTTAAGATCAATCCCCTTGAGCGCACGCTTTGCTTCCATCTTCCCTTTGGCTTCATATGTTTTTTGAAGCCCTGTCAATTCTATAGCGAAGTCTGGAAAAGTGTTTTGAGAATTCATGTTTGGCTCCACTAACTTAGGGCGCAGCTGTAAATAATACCTGCTATTGTTTGTCATACACGTAGGTGAGAAGATGCTTCGTTAAAAGGGGGACGGTTATGATAAGATTCATTCACACGAAATATGTAGCTAAAACTTGCCGAATAATCATGCTCAAATAGTTTTATTAAAAGAATTCAGAGCCGTTATGCCTTTTCCAACTACAAATAGCTTGCTAATTGCATCGTAGTGGAAAGACAGAATCTTTCAGATCGACCCAAGCGACGAGGAATCAACCATAAATGTCACGCAAGTATTTTGGAACTGATGGAATTCGTGGGCCTGCCAATAAAGGCACTATGACACCTGAAGTCGTGATGCGGCTGGGAATGGCGTCAGCAAGCTATTTTAAACAAGATAATGAGCGTCGCCACACCGTTGTTATAGGAAAAGATACTCGCTTATCAGGTTATATGATCGAACCAGCACTTACCGCTGGATTTACAGCCGCTGGAATGGACGTGGTGTTATTTGGACCATTGCCAACTCCTGGTGTTGCAATGCTTACACGATCTTTACGTGCAGATCTGGGCGTTATGATTTCAGCTTCTCACAACGCTTATCAAGACAATGGAATAAAACTATTTGGACCTGACGGTTTTAAGCTATCGGATGAAGCCGAACTTGAAATCGAATCGCTTATGGAACGCCCAATGGATGCAGACTTGGCTGCGTCTGCCAAACTGGGTAAAGCGAGCCGAATAGATGATGCACAATCTAGATATGTGGAAATCGTAAAAGCCACCTTCCCGCGCCGTCAGCGCTTGAACAAATTGCGCATTGTCGTCGATTGCGCACATGGGGCAGCTTATAAAGTCGCGCCTAAAGTTTTATACGAACTAGGCGCAGAAGTCGTTTCTTTGGGTGTTTCACCAAATGGATTTAACATCAATGAAGAATGCGGCTCAACTGATACGCGCGCGCTTTCTGAGGCAGTCTTAAAATACCGGGCTGACATAGGTATTGCACTTGATGGTGATGCTGATCGCGTCGTTTTATGCGATGAAAAAGGGATCATCATAGATGGTGATCAAGTTCTTGGTTTGATTGCTCAAAGCTGGAAAGAAGAAGGCAAGCTGTCCAAACCTGCGATATCAGCAACTGTCATGTCTAATCTTGGACTAGAAAACTTCCTAAAATCAATCGGCATTGAACTTCGTCGTACAAAAGTGGGAGACCGCTATGTTGTTCAGGATATGCGTGAAAACGGGGTAAACCTTGGAGGTGAGCAATCTGGTCACGTGGTGATGAGTGATTACGCAACAACTGGTGACGGTCTCGTCGCAGCTTTGCAAGTTCTTGCAGTTGTTTGCAAAACAGGAAAGCCAGTATCTGAAGTTGCTCATGTTTTCGATAAAGCACCACAACGCCTCGATAATATTCGCTATTCAGGCAAAGATCCGCTTACAACTAAAGCTGTTAAACAAGTGATGAAAGATGTTGAAGAAGAATTAGGCTCTAAAGGTCGTCTTGTTGTTCGCAAATCAGGAACGGAACCTCTCATTCGGGTCATGGCTGAAGCCGAAGAAGAATCCATGATGAATAAGGCGGTTGAAGATGTCGTTGCAGCGGTCAAACAAGCAATTGGATAACTGACAGAGTGAGTTTAGCATTGACGCAAAGCACAAACGCACTCTACCAAGAAGAAAAGTCAGCAACCCAAAAATCAGTTTTATCATGACACAAACACAAGACACAGATATTCAACACGAAATCATTGTTATCGATGGCCACAAGACCTCTTGTGATGGTGGTGGCGGAGCACTTGGTCATCCATTGGTCTGGTATGACATGGTCGAGGACGACATCGTCGAATGCAAATATTGCGACAGACGTTTTGTTCTTAAAGGTAGCGAGCAAGATCCAACTAAATAATAGTTGAAGACATATACGCAAAAAGGACGTTGATAAAATCAACGTCCTTTTTGTTATGCGGCTTTATTGAAGGCGCGTGACGTCAAATCCACCATCTTTTAACATTTGAACCACTGATTTGTCGCCAACAAGGTGAGCTGCTCCCACCGCTACGAAAAAGACGCCTTCTTCTTTTTCAACAACTCTATTCAACTCCACGACCCAATTTTGATTCCGTTTTTCAAGCATGACTTCCATCATTTCATCTGAAGCCATTGAAGGATCAGACATTACGATGTCATGAAGCCCAGCAACATCTCCAACGACCCACGCATTGTCCATTGCGATAATTGTTTTGCCTATATCGTCGATTTGGCGAACCGTCTCCATCAACATATTCACTTGAACACTTTGATCCAAGTTTGCCATGAAAGAGAGCTGCTCTTCTGCGGTTTCAAAATACCGCAACTCTTTTCCTGCAGCTTTTGCTTCTGGGTGCAAAACCTGTTCGACACCAGATTCAGGGTCCTGCCCCATTGATTCGATTGTTTGTAATGTGATCGCCATTGCAGCAAACCATGGGCGCATTTTAGCAATAGCTGCGCTTGGCAAATTTAGGGTTTTAATCGCTTCCACGATTTCATCACGTTCTGAGGATGACAAAATAGAAAATAGATCTTCACCGATGGGCATAAAACCCAATTTTGATATTGCTCTTACTAAGGCAGGGTCTTGCCCAGAGACATCCGCTTCAAAATACACAATATCGGCTTGGTCGAAAATTTCGTTGAATTTGGTATTACGCCAAACCAGACTTGGCGGCAAAACATGCACTGTTCCAAAAAGATAGACAGTCGTGTCTTCATCTCCAGTGCGCCAAATCGCTGGGCCTTGAGCTTCAGTCGCACCATCATTTAGCTCAACTTTTTCTGCTGAACATCCTGTGGGAAGAATAAACAATGCCAACGAAGCCAAGATACCTATTAGATTTTTATTCATTACCCAGTCTCCAACTTCTATTATCGAACGCGATGCGTAGCGCGCTTTTGGCAATGTCCACCACTAAATGGTTTTCCTACCTTGATGAATTTCCGACAAACAGCCTACTAGATAGGCATTTACCTAACTAATAACCAACTATTTCTTTTTGAATTTGACCGATTCAGCTTATAGGGTCAAAACTATTCCCGTATAAAGGGATAAGACGCACACTAGAACTTGCAAAAATGCTTAGTAATCGAGCCTATACAAATTAAAAACTTCATCTATAAGGTAAAAATGATAGCGCGATCATTTTGGTCTGTTTAGATAGAATTCTACCCGAATTAGTATTCTGATTGCGCCAAAATACCTTTGTCGAAACATGACATAGACTGATTTGAAGAGCGAGAAACCTGATGGCTGAATTCATTCCTGTAGATCCGTTTGATATAGTAATCTTCGGTGGAACCGGCGATCTATCCAAACGAAAACTAATTCCTGCACTATTTCATCGTTTCAAAGACAATCAAATTCCCGATGTTTGTAATATCGTGGGAACCGCTCGTAGTGAATGGACGCAAGATGAGTTTATTGCGTTTGCCCGTGAAGCTTGCCTCGAAGCCCAACAAGGCGAGTTAAACGACGAAAAATTCAACAATTTTGCAAAATTGCTTCACTACGTCCAAATCGACGCGACGGATCCTAAGTCAAACTGGGCAGACCTGAAAAAATGTGTTGCAAAAGATGATCGCCCTCGTGTTTTCTATCTAGCGATGGCTCCCCGTCTCTACACACCATTATGTAAAAACCTCGGCGATAAAGGTCTAGTGACCCCAACATCACGTGTGGTGCTGGAGAAACCCATTGGCCGCAATTTAGAAACAGCGCAAGAAATTAATGCTGGTGTTGGAAGCGTCTTTGAGGAAGACCAAATCTTCCGTATTGACCATTATCTCGGCAAAGAAACAGTTCAAAACCTTTTGGTGTTACGTTTTGCGAACATGCTGTTTGAACCGTTATGGAATAGAAACACAGTCGATAATGTTCAAATCACTGTTGCCGAATCTGTTGGGTTAGAAAGCCGTGCGGATTACTATGACAACTCCGGTGCGCTAAGAGACATGGTCCAAAACCATCTCTTGCAACTATTGTGTTTAACAGCAATGGAACCACCTAACTCACTTGACGCTGATGACGTGCGAACTGAAAAAATCAAAGTGTTGCGCGCGTTAAAATCATTTGATGCAGCTTCCGCGCGAGAATGCACTGTTCGCGCACAATACCGCGCGGGCACGATAAACGGCGCAACTGTTAAAGGGTATAAGGACGAACTTCCCGAAGAAAAGAAAAGCAGCCGGACCGAAACTTATGTCGCCCTAAAGACTGAGATTCAAAATTGGCGCTGGCAAGGCGTGCCTTTCTATCTGCGTACGGGAAAACGCTTACAATCTCGTCAGTCGGAAATCGTGATAAGATTTAAACCGGCTCCACATTCAATTTTCGGAATGCAAAGCGGTGCATCACCAAATAAACTAATTATCAGATTGCAGCCTGATGAAGGTGTTCACCTATTCTTGCAGATCAAGGAACCTGGTCCGGGTGGATTGCGCGTAAAATCTCTACCTCTCAACCTATCTTGGGCTGACAATTTCATGATACGCTATCCGGACGCTTATGAACGTCTATTGATGGATGTCGTGCGTGGAAATCTTGCGCTATTTATGCGGCGTGAAGAAGTTGAACAAGCTTGGGTGTGGGCAGATTCCCTACTCGCAGCTTGGGCTGACGATGATAGACCTATGGAAACTTACCCTGCGGGTAGTGATGGTCCCTCCACTGCAGACGTGTTGCTTGCAAAAGACAATCGATATTGGAAGCGCTTAGACTCCGCTGAATAGACATTCAACATAAAATCTAGGCCACAGATTTGGAGACAGTCCCATGGCAGTTTCACCGATAAATAAAACAATAGCCGACGTAACAGACCGGATTATCAAACGCTCTGAAAAATCGCGAGCATCCTATCTATCATTAATGGACAGTCAGCGACCGACAGCCTCGGCGAGATCTCGTTTAACCGACGGAAACCTCGCTCACGCATCTGCTGCTTGTCCCATACATGATAAAAACGCGATGTTGGGCGCTGAATGGCCCAATATTGGTATTGTGACAGCCTATAATGATATGCTCTCCGCTCACCAGCCTTATGAAAAATATCCAGATATTATTCGGGCAGCAGCCAGAAAAGTTGGTGCGACGGCGCAAGTTGCTGGTGGGGTGCCAGCAATGTGTGATGGTGTCACTCAGGGGCAAGACGGCATGGAATTGTCGCTTTTTTCACGTGACACCATAGCATTGAGCACTGCGGTGGCATTGAGCCACTCCACTTTCGATGCCGCATTATATCTTGGAATATGTGATAAAATTGTGCCGGGTCTGCTTATTGCAGCTGTACGATTTGGCTGGCTACCCGGTATATTCGTGCCTGCAGGGCCTATGCCTTCTGGTCTGCCCAATCCCGAGAAACAACGTATTCGTCAGCTATATGCAGCGGGCGAAGTCGGGCGAGACGCACTTTTAAAGGCGGAAAGCGAAAGTTATCACACTGCCGGAACATGTACATTCTACGGAACTGCAAATTCCAATCAAATGATGATGGAAATGATGGGCTTGCATATTCCTGGTGCTGCCTTTGTGCCTCCTGGTACAAATCTCCGTACTGCCCTGACGGAAGCAGCGACTCAACAAGCTGCAGCTATATCTCATATGAAAGGTGAAGCGGCATACACACCAATTAGCAAAGTCATCGACGAACGGTCAATTGTGAACGCGGTCGTTGGCTTGATGGCTACAGGTGGCTCTACCAATAATGCTTTGCACATTCCAGCTATCGCTCGGGCAGCAGGTATCCTGATAAATTGGTCTGACTTCCAAGATATAGCTGATGTCACACCACTTTTATGTAAAATATATCCCAATGGCCCTTCTGATGTGAACCATTTCCATGCTGCAGGCGGAATGGGTTTTGTTGTTCGTGAGCTTCTTGCTTCTGGCCTCGTTCATAATGATGTAACAACAGTTGCAGGTGATGGCGGCTTAGAGCGCTATTGTGAAGAACCAACTATGAATGGTGAAACGCTCACATGGAAAGCTGCACCTGAAGAAAGTTTAAACGAGGACGTTCTTCGTACAAAAGACAACCCTATGGCGAAAGATGGTGGTTTAAAACTCATAGATTGCCCTATCGGCCGCGGTATTATTAAAATTTCAGCAGTAAAAGAAGAAAATCGGAAAGTTTCAGCTCCAGCAGCTGTGTTCGATTCACAGCACGCCGTTAAAAATGCTTTTGAAAAAGGTGAACTACACCGTGATGTCGTCATTGTGGTGCGTTTTCAGGGACCGCAAGCGAATGGTATGCCTGAATTACACGGCCTCTCACCTATTCTGGGGCTTCTTCAAGATAAAGGCTTTAAAGTTGCCCTTATTACAGACGGTCGCATGTCTGGAGCTTCTGGGAAATTCCCAGCAATAATCCACATGGGACCTGAAGCTCTTGCAGGGGGACCAATAGCAAGCATCCAAGATGGTGATCTCATTTCGCTTGATGCAAATGCTGGGACATTAACAGTTCAACCCGACGACTTTCTCTCTCGTCCACGGACCACTAGAGAAAAAGATCCAGGTATTGGCCTTGGTAGAGAAATGTTTGCAGTTTTCCGCAACGTTGCTGAAGAAGCGGAAAAAGGTGGCGGCATTTTTGGTATAATGGACGCTTAAACAAGATGGGAAAAGTCGTGTCTGAGTATGTAGTTGTCGGCGATGTAGGTGGCACAAATGTGCGTTTTGCTGTTTCAAAAGACCCTCGTCGCTACGGAGGCCCAACAAAGATCGAGCACTTTTGGAAATCTCCCAATGTAAAATATGAGACTTTTTCAGACGCATTAGAAGCTTTTCTTGCAACAATAGACATCAAGCCCAAAAGAGCTGTTTTTGCGCTGGCCGGCCCTATTCGCAACAACACTGTGACTTTGACCAACCATTCTAGTTGGCAAGTTTGCGGAGAAGAACTTGCGAAGCAATTTGGAATGGATCAAGTAGACCTTCTCAATGATTTTGCTGCAATGGCTCGCTCCATCCCTGAATTAGGTTTAAATTCTGATGGACAAGGATTGAAAACAATCTGCGAAGGCATTTCGGCACCCGGAAGACCCATTATCGTCGCTGGGCCCGGAACAGGGTTTGGGTTTGCGACACTTATTCCAAATGAAAATAAAACATGGCAAGTTCTACGTGGTGAGGGAGGCCATCAAGCTTTCTCACCGACGACAGCGCTAGAAGCAGATGTCTATAAGAGGCTTTTAGAAAAGGCGTCCTATGTTTCTATCGAATCAGTGAGTGCCGGTGTCGGGTTTAATCAACTTTTAGAGACCATGTTCGAAGTTTTTGGACAGACTCCTGAGAAACTTTCCCCTGCGACAGCACATGAACGTGCGAAATTAGGTGATAAAGTATGTGATGCCGTTTGCAGGATGAGAGCAAACACCGTAATGACGGCATACGGAAATGCCGTTTTGGCTAATGGTGCAAAAGGTGGTGTTGTTGCTGCGGGCGGTGTAACGACTGCTCTGATCGACTACATCAGCGCGCCAGAAGCCTTATCGCGCTTTTTCGATCGTGGGCCTATGTCATCTTATATGACTGATGTTCCAATATATTTAATCACCAGCGCCGAAGCGCCATTGTTGGGCGCAGCAGCATACTAAACGGATTTTGATATGACATGTGATATTAAACCAGTCTTGGAAGCTCTTACCTCCGCCCCTGTTGTTCCAGTGTTAACAGTGTCAGATGTCAGACATGCTGCTCCTCTTGCTCAAGCACTTTATAAAGGTGGTGTAAAATTTGTTGAGGTCACTTTAAGAACAGAAGCGGCGCTTGAAGTCATTTCTGAAATGAAAGCTGCACAGCCTGAACTTATCGTTGGTGCTGGAACTATTTTAACGCCTGCCGATCTTGATGCCACATTAAAAGCTGGTTCTGAGTTTTCTGTTTCACCAGGTTGTACGCCTAAACTCGCAGCTGCACTTATTGAATCAGGCGTCCCTGCTTTCCCAGGTATAGCAACTGCGAGTGAAGCTCTTCAGAGAATGGAAGAAGGCTTTGAAGTCGTAAAATTCTTCCCAGCAGAAAAAATTGGTGGAGCGAGTGCACTAAAAGCATTGGTTGCCCCCCTTCAAAACTTGAAAGTCATGCCAACAGGCGGCGTTAGCCCAAGCAATATGATGACGTATCTTGCAATACCAAATGTAGTTGCCGTCGGCGGTGGCTGGTTGGTAAGTGATGCTGCTTTAGCAAACAATGATTGGGATGGAATTGAAGCCACTGCCCAAGAAGCCATGAAAATAGCCAACAACTAAACTTTTCCTAGGACATCCCAATGAGCCGTTTTGCCTCCCCGACAAGCCGCCGTGCAAAAATAGTCGCGACACTAGGTCCTGGAAGCTCCGCACCCGACACAATCCGCCTATTGGCTGAAACTGGTGTAGATATTTTCAGATTGAATTTTTCACACGGCGACCATGAAGGACATAAACGTAATTATGATTATGTTCGTCTGGCTCAGGAAAAAGTTGGCCGTCCTTTAGGCGTACTTGCAGATATGCAAGGTCCCAAAATTCGTGTTGGGAGCTTTCCTGAAGGATATATCCGTCTCAGCATGGATGAAGAAATCAAACTTGTTCCAGGCAAAAAGTCTGATGAAGAGAATGTGATCCCAGTTCCTCACCCTGAAATCCTCAAAGTGATGGAAGTGGGAGACCAAGTTCTAGTTGATGATGGGAAAATTGTTCTAACCGTCACGAAAGCTGGTGATACTCCATGGGTAAAATCTGACATACCTTGTAAAATTGGTGATAAAAAAGGGTTTACATTGTTAGGCAAAGCTCTGCCTGTTCCCGCACTGACCCCTAAAGATAAAGAAGACCTTGAGTTCGCTTGTAGTTTGGGTGCTGACTTCATCGCGCTTTCTTTTGTTCAAACCCGTTCAGACCTTGAAGAAGCTCGTGCTTTAATGAAGGGACGCGGTCGTTTGGTTGCAAAAGTTGAGAAACCTGCAGCTATTGAAAACCTTCATGACATTGTTGATGGTTCAGATGGTATTATGGTCGCCCGTGGGGATTTGGGAGTAGAATATCCGCCTGAAATGGTCCCTATTCTTCAACGTCGTATTGTTCGTGCATCTCGCGCAGCTGGAAAACCAGTTATCGTCGCCACGCACATGCTGGAATCTATGGTGGAATCAGCTTCACCAACGCGTGCAGAGGCCTCTGATGTTGCCACTGCTATCTACCAAGGTACTGATGCGATTATGTTATCATCTGAAACTGCGGTAGGTCGCCACCCTGCAACAGCCGTTGCGATTATGGACCGCATTGTAAAAACAGTCGAGAATGACCGTGAATACGAAAAATCGTCAAGTAGTTTTGCCCCAAGCAGTGACAGTGACTCTATGGATGCTGACTTTGTGGCGAATGCTGTTGAAGATATGGCTACTCATAATAATTGTGAAGCCGTTTTCATTTCTACAGCTCACTTCTCTATCATCTCAAGGTTCTCACGCGCACGCTTGAAAAAACGCCTAATTGCGCACACGCAAGACAAAACCAAACTTGGACACATGTCCCTGTTCTGGGGGGTAGAGCCGCTTTCTAGTGCCGGTACGATGAGTGATATTGATTTGATCACAACGGTAAAAGAGCAATTAGGACCGGATGTATCCGGCAAAATAGCATGTGCATTCCAAACCAAAGGGCTTGATGATAATCTTGCTTGGCGCCTTGAGGTCGTGAACGTTTAATTCAACAGAAAGCCATTTCGCCACATTGACCAATACACAAACGATTGATGCAAACACATCAAATTCCACACCTTTTCAGGAGTAGAGTGTTTGAAAGTATTGGTTATAGGTGGCGGAATAGCCGGATTGACGACAGCATTATGCTGCGCTGAACGCGGTATGCATGTTGTCATATTCGAACAGGCTTCAGAATTTAAAGAAGTTGGAGCGGGCCTTCAGCTAAGCCCTAACGGCACCCGCGTCCTATATAAGCTGGGGCTTCAAACACAGTTAGAAGATTTAGCATTTAGACCTAAATCGCTTGATATGAAGCTGGGCCATTCAGGTAAAAACGTTTTTTCAATTCCTCTAACTGACACTGAGACAAAGTACGGCTCACCCTATCTTCATATCCATAGAGCTGACCTTCTTTCAATCTTAGAAAAAGAAGTCAAAAATTCTTCCAAATGCGAAATTTATACTGACCACAAAGTCGTAGAGCTTGTCGAAAATGGGGAAAGCGCTTCAATCACCTGTTCCAACGGGGCCGTGTATAATGGAGATGTTGTAGTTGGTGCTGACGGTATTCATTCTATCGTTCGCGAACACATTGTAGGAAAAAACACCGCTCGTTTCACAGGTAATCTCGCTTGGAGGGCCGTCATTCCAACCAAAGATTTGCCCAAGGACTTAATTCCTCCGTCGGCTACCGTTTGGACTGGTGATAAACGACATGCTGTGACTTACTACCTAAGATCAGGTGAGCTTGTAAATTTTGTCGGAGTTGTTGAACAAGAAAGTTGGCAAAAAGAGAGCTGGACAGAACGCGGCAATCCGCAAGATTTAATTCAAGATTTCTCGAGCTTTGCTCCAGAAATACGAACACTCACCCAATCTATTGATTCATGTTTTAAATGGGCATTGCACGATCGAATGCCATTAAAAACTTGGACAAACGGTCGATTGGTCGTGTTAGGAGACGCTGCACACCCTATGCTTCCGTTCTTGGCGCAAGGCGCAGTTATGGGCATTGAAGATGCGGAAATTCTTGCCGCATGTTTAGAAAATTATTCTTGGTCTGAAGCCCTTAAAACTTTTGAGAAAATAAGAAAGCCGCGAACCAGCCGCGTCCAAGCGGGAGCCCGTGCGAATATGAACTTATTCCATCACGGCCAACCAATATCCCGATTAATTCATTACAAACCAATACAGATTGCTGCCCGATTATTCCCTAATTTTATAAACAACCGCCAAGACTGGCTATACAAATACAAAGCAGAAAACCCCAATTAGGAGATTAGAACTGTGTTAATTCTCGGCTAAAACACGAAAGCGATTGAACATCCGCTTTAGCAGTTGTACCGTGCCGATTAATGGGTTTTTAATAATTGTTGCAAATGGGACATCACCAACATGGTAATGACAATTCTGGTATTAGTTTGCGCAGTACTTTTGTTAGTATTGATCGGTCTCCTGATTTACCGAGCCTCCCGCACATTTGATGCAAACCCAAACCACACCTATGTGGTCCAATCTCAGGGCGAGATAGTCGGCGCGCTCAGGGAACCAGCGACACTGTGGGACCCGAAAATGTCAGTTTTACGAGACAAAGATGCTCCTGATATCACTTACCCTTCGCGCAAATCACAGACTGGTGAGTTTTTCACAAAATCTCTTGTAAATCGGCGTACGGGTCGAATTTCATTGACTGTAAACACGTGTACACCCAAGCCATTTAGAAGTTTAACGCTCGACCGTCACCAATTGGAAATAACAGCCAATGTTGTCTTTCGTCTGGACATTGAACGTATCCATATTTCCAGCCAATTAGATAATTTTGGTGCTACTTTTGCCAACCGCATTGAAAATCTATTTGATAACGAAATTACACGATGCAATGACGAAGATATTCGCGCGCAACAAACTCGTATTGAACAAGCTGTCACACAGTCCTTACGGGAAATCGAAGAAGAATCCAAAGATGGAAACATGCTAAACGGGATGCCGCTTGGTATAAAAATATACGAAGCCAATTTCTCTTTTGTTGAAGTTGATACAATGGCTGAGGCGCAAGCTGCGCAATCTGGGCCTGATGGTCGCCCTATTGGTCCGATTTGGATTGACCAACAACACATAGATAAACTTGCAGACACACTTGCGAATAGAGACCCAGAAGTCCGCAAAGCAGTCATGCGTATGATTGAACTTCAAACACGCCAAAATGTTGTTGAAATGCTGTGCAAATCTGGTGGTCTTGTGGCCTTCACAGCCAAAGAGCTAGGGCTGAACGATGTTCTAAGCGATGCCAAAGAAGAACGTGGTGGTGCAAATCGTATGACGGCACCTAACAAGACCAATGGTACGACTGCTCCAACACCTGATTTAGGCACTGATGCAGAAACAATTTCAACGGATGAATCAAGTGCATCACGGGAAGTCGTTGAACGTGATTATTACGGGCGTCCCATCCCCAAACAGTAAAAATTATGCGTTTCAGTGGAATATTGAAATTTGTTTTCATCATATTAATCGCGCACAACATATTGATGGAAAACGATTTTGCAGACCTCTACTGCAATTAATCATTAAAATTTAAAATTGATTCCGTCTTATTAAGATTACGAAAACTACCTGAGTTCATTCTGACCCCTAAATAGTTTTGGCTAAATCCAATCATATGGGGGATTGAAATGAAATCATACGAGGTCTTAGCACGGCGATACTGTGCTTTTCTGGGTGAAAACCCTGATGAAGAAATAGAAGGTCTTCCAGTATGGCGCATAGCGCTTGCAGACCTAGAAGCAGCTATCAATGCTCTGGAGACCTTCGGTGTCTCAGCCAGATCACCGATGAATGATCACGAAATTCTGATTCCAAATGATGGCTCAGGAAACAAACCGGCGCCTCGACCAAATGGTCCGAAACTACGTCGAGTAGCTTAGTATTTATGGATTTCACTCTATTTCATCATAGATGATTACATTTTAAACTGAACGAATGATGCTTGCTATTTGACGAACCATAGCACGATCTTGTTCCTTCGTACTTTCATCTAACTGATCATACTCGACAAGACAGTTATGCAGTCTTGCTTGATTGTTTCGAACTGGGTCATATTTCCAACCATTCAACAACCGATCAAACATCCACCGTTTGTGCTGCAATTGCGCTAGTTTTTCAATTTCATATACATTGTCCAAATCGAGAAAATTGGCAGCAGCTTCGGGCAAATCTGTGCATTTATAGGAATGCCCTCCCTCGCTCCCTTTTTCCAACCAAGCATTGAGATCAAACCCAGCTGCATCCAACGTTGCTCTAATGTGGCCAGCTACTCTCCGATTTGCAACGCGAAATTCTTCTTCTAATAAATCCCAGTCATTTGAAAGAACTTTGGCTTTATTGGTTTTGTTGAGCGTCTCTATATAGGTCTCATGAAATTTACGAGGTATCTCATCATAATCTGGCGTTAAAAGCTCAGTGCCATCCATCCCGTTTTCCCATGATCCAAAAGGAATGAGCGATAACTCGCTTAAAATATTGTGAGAATTGCCTGTGTCAGAGACATTCGCTTCCTGACCAAATTGGCCAGCACCCTGCCGCACTTTTTTCAATCCAGAACCTTCAGCTGAATTCACAAAAATCGGCGCATCAAACCATCCTTCTCGTTCTGCTCTGTCTTTAATTGCAACAGCGCTGACCAATGGGTGCTCTTCTTCCTCAAGTGCGATATAAACCGCACATGCAGGCATGTCTTTACATCTTTGGTTCAGATGCGCCTCTATCGTCGGAGACTTCAATGTGAGTTCACCTGCCATGAAAGCAAAGTCGACATAATCACTTAACCCTGGATGACGAGCCTTAAATGCCGCTGATTGTTTTTTGGCGTCTGGATCGATAATCGTTACAGCCATTCTGGCGGGCGCGTTGGATATCGACGTTATCAAAAACTCTCTCACCAATGCTTGCCCAAGGTACCCAAAGCCAACAATAATAATATGCTGCACATCGGATTGTTTTCGACGCGCTAAAAGATATGGTGGATGAGCAAGCATAACCTCTCGCGCCGCACCAGAGACAAAAGAGAATGGCTTTAGATGCGTTGCAGGATCAGCTTTGCCTATACGTTCCAAAAGCCATGGGTCTGTAATGTGCGCAAGAATTTCCGTGTTAGGATAGATGTGAGCAATCTTTTGCGCTTCTGACCAAGTTTCGACATCGCTGGACATCGCTACAATAACACGCCTTGCTCTACTGACTCCCGCTTTGACAAGATCAACTTCTAACCGGCCATCTGGCTTAAGCGTGTTGTGCCCAACATTACTATTTGTAATATGTGTGACTTTAACTTCTGCAAGAGTTGCATATTTTTCAGCGAGTTCATGATCTCCTAAAACGACATCATGATTTTTTCTCGCCCACATAAACAATCTTGATGCTTTGCCGCCGAGCGCAAAAATAAAAATTCTTCCAAACATCAATACAAAAGCAAATGAACCAAACAAGCGCGCTATTTGAAGCTTAGGAGGCATATCTTGAAGAGAAGTAGAAATATAAATATCTGACGCAAAAATAGACTTTACGCTCAATTGCACAGCTTCGATTATCGTTTGCCAGCTTCTGTCTTCATGGCTTCGCGGCACAAAGCCTCCACTACTCGGATCAAGCTGCCAATTCATCCACCCCAAATAACCACACACAATGGAAACTGAAGATACAATTACTAACAAAATCCAGTAAAGAAATGCAGACCGGTGAAGTCCAAGACTTTCAAATCGACGCAGAATAAATCTAACAAAAAGCATCACTATCCCAACGCGGATTTAAGATCGACTAAAATAAAACGAATTTATTCAGTATATCATACATATAGTCAGCACTCGTCTCTTCATCTTCAGAGTTTAGCTGAATCAATATATCGTCAAGACGAAAATATTCTCAAGGAGCTTTTATGGTCCAAGATTCCGAAGCTGAAATATTAGTCATTGCTCGTGTTATGCATGAAGCGGTGAGAGCTTTCCAAGCTGCGCACAACCAAGAAGCAATCCCTCATTGGAAAAAAGCTCCCAACTGGATGAAAATAGCTTCTGTTGAAGGGGCCCGATTTAGAATTGATAACCCAGATGCATCAGAATCCGCCCAGCATGATCAATGGATGCAAGAAAAAAAAGACAATGGATGGGTTTATGGGCCGATAAAGGACCAAACAGCCAAAACACATCCTTTATTGATACCTTATAAAGAACTTCCCCTAATAGAACGACAAAAAGACGCCCTAGTTGCAGGAATTATAACTGCTCTTACAAAAGCACTTTGAAGGGCTTTATCTATTTCGATTGGGAAGGATTTTGACTGCATGCTCTTTTAGCAAACTTATACTTGCCCAACTGACTAATCCTGCAGAAACTGGATAAGCGTAAGCCAAGAATGCTTCACCCCAGTGATGCCCCAAAACATTGCCAATAATTGTACCCATTGGTGTGCTGAGAGCTGCTGCGAAAATTGCAAGGGTCAAAGCTGGCAAGAGGCGTTTCAATAATGAAAAGCACAAGATAAATGTAATCAGTCCTTCTGGCAGTTCATGCAGCACCAATCCAATGCCAGCAAATATCCCGCCTTCATGACTATGCCCAAACGACACAACGTAAATCATTCCATCTAAAAAGGAATGAAGAGCAATCGCAATTATTGGTGTTAATGTCACATGCCCAATGTGCTGAGTGTCAACATGACCGACCTTATCCAAATACAAGCCCAACAAAAATCCTAGGCATATAAATAAAGAAGCCAAAATTCCAAATGAAAGAGACTCAGGCAAAAGATGAGTTATAGCAATTAGACCTAACAAAAAACCTGCTAATATTGCCCCTATATGACTAAAACGTTCAGCAATAGTTCTGTTGAATGCTGCCAGCATGATACCGAGAAAACAGATTATTCCAGCTAATATTGAAAATGATAAAGCTATGGGAATGTCGAATTTGTTCTCCAAGATATGCACGAGATTTTCCACGTATTGAACTGAGCCCTTTTTCTTTTACTGAACTGAATTGCGTCGTTTTGTGCCACCATAGATTTATGGCCTTAACACATTTAATCGTTATATAGTAACACTATACAAAATGAGCAATCCACAAATACCTCGCACCGTAATATTACGTTGAAAAGTTGTTATATTCCAAAGGCTATTTGCATGACGACATTAGATGAGGCGATCCGAATCACCGACTTAAAATTTGGCTGGAAAAACGATCAAACTACTCTCGCTATTCCTAGTCTAGTTATTGAAAAAGGAAGTCGTACATTCCTTAAGGGCGATAGCGGTAGTGGAAAATCAACTTTACTCGGGATTATTGCGGGCATTTTAATACCGCAATCTGGCTCAATTGAAGTTTTCCAAGAGAATATCGTGGATTATTCCTCCTCCAAACGAGATAAGTTTAGAGCAGAACAGATGGGAATAATTTTTCAAATGTTCAATTTACTTCCTTATCTTTCGATATGTGAAAATATCTGCCTCCCCTGTCGTTTTTCTAAATCCCGTGCCCGCACTGCTAAAATAGCGAATGGCACGATTGAAGAATCTGGCAAGGCCCTCCTCAATCAACTTGGGTTAGATCCTAATATATATTGGAGCCGGCCAGTCTCAGAACTCTCCGTCGGTCAACAACAAAGGGTTGCAGCTGCCCGTGCGCTTATTGGTGGGCCCAATCTGGTTATCGCGGACGAGCCAACTTCAGCACTTGATACAAAGAACCGAGATAGCTTTATAAATCTGTTATCGGAAATAACCACAACTCATAATTCAACATTGTTATTTGTGAGCCATGATGAAAGCTTAGCTAATCAGTTTGAACACATTATCGACCTCTCTCAAATCAATCAATTCTCGGGAGAGTTGATACAATGAACCGCACAACCATTCTAAATCTCGCTTGGAAAAGCATTCTAGCCCGAAAAACAACGGCATTACTCACAATCATAGCGGTCTCATTGAGCGTTGCACTTTTTGTAGGGGTCGAAAAATCAAGACATTCAGCTCGTGCTAGTTTTGAAAACACAATATCTGGAGTCGACGCTATAGTTGGCGGCAGAACAGGGCCAATCAATCTCTTGCTGTTTTCTGTTTTCAGAATTGGTGATGCCACAAGTCCAATGTCTTGGGATTCATATGAAGCTATTGCCCATAGGCCTGATGTCGCATGGGCAATTCCCATATCTCTTGGCGATAGTCACCGCGGCTACCGTGTGCTGGGCACATCTTTAGATTATTTTGAACACTACAAATATGGCAACAGCCAGAATCTCGCACTCAAAACTGGTGAAATTTTCAACCCACACAAACTTGATGTTGTCATAGGGGCAGATATTGCACGTCGTCTGGATTATGGTCTGGGTAAAAAAATCATTCTTTCGCATGGCATAGGTGATGTTTCATTCCATAATCATGATGAACACACCTTCACGGTCGTAGGGATTTTAGTGCCCACAGGAACACCGGTAGATAAAACAATTCATGTGAGCCTTGAAGCAATAGAGACGATGCACTCAGCGCCTGCTTCAGCTGACGCTACCCATGATGATAACGTAGAAAGCCGCGATGAGCACCACACTGAGCATGAGCATGAGCATGAGCATGAGCATGAGCATGAGCATGAGCATGAGCATGAGCATGAGCATGAGCATGAGCATGAGCATGAAGTGGAACACATACATGTTGAACCAGATACAATAAATGCAGCATTTATCGGGTTAAAATCGCGTGCTGCTGTCCTCAGGTTCAATCGCGAAGTCAATACATACCCAAATGAAGCACTTCTCTCCATTATTCCAGGAATGACACTCTCCTCTCTTTGGAGCATTGTCGGTTCAGCAGAAAAAGCGCTAAGCGCAATATCATTTTTCGTTGTCATTGTAGGGCTAGCGACTATCTTGATTACAATATTTACAAGCCTAAAAGAACGCCGCAGAGAAATGGCAATTCTGCGCGCTCTTGGTGCTGGTCCAGTCCATATATTTGCATTGATAATAACTGAAGCAATGCTCTTGGCTATTTGTGGAGCTGTTTTAGGCGTAGCCCTCATTCATTCTATTTTATTCTTTGTGGCCCCAATAATCGGTGCTCAATTTGGATTGACGTTAATTGGTATGCAGATCGGTGTGTTGGAATTTGCAACCATCATAATTGTAACATTACTATCGGCAGTTATGTCTTTATGGCCGGCAGCACGTGCCACACAGAACACTCTTGCAGACGGACTTACAATCAAGGTCTGAATCATGACATATTTAACAGCTACGTAATCAGCATTAATTGTAGAAAGTACACAAATGCGTTTTAATCATTTATTCGTTGCTGCACTTGCTTCTTGTTTATCAATTGGCGGTCAAGCTTTTGCACAATCGGCCTCAAATTCAGAACCCAGTGCAGAGCAAACTGAAATAGACCCGCTTGCTTACGTTTTACCAAAAGACAAAGACGAAACGTTTGAAATCGGCTGGGATGATCTTTTACCTCCCGGAGAAGCCGAGCGCACTGCTGCACAAATCCAAAATCAAATGCAATCGTTGTTTAATGTGACTGAAGGCGGCGAAAACGACGTTGCAATGCAATTTGGTACTCACAATACAGTGAAAATTTTGGACGGTCACAAAATCCGCATTCCCGGTTATACAGTTCCGTTTGAATTTGGAAAGAATGCCAAGATCAAGGAATTTCTACTTGTCCCTTATTATGGTGCTTGTTTGCACGCACCACCGCCTCCGCCTAATCAGACAATATACGTCAAAACAGACAAGCCGATAAAACTAAAAGACCTGCAACAAGCCGTCTGGATTGAAGGCTATGTCCATATTGATAGCACCTACACCGATTTGGCAGAAGCTGCATACACCGTTTCCCTCACGGATTTAGAAGTCTATGACAATTAACAGAACACGCGTATTTCAAAAAAAACTATAATCCCACCAAAATTGTTGGAATTCCTACTTGCTCTCCCCTAGCAAAACCCGCTAGGAGAGTATTCTTGATCGAGGAGAGGTGGCCGAGCGGCTGAAGGCGCTCCCCTGCTAAGGGAGTATGCGAGAGATCGTATCGAGGGTTCGAATCCCTTCCTCTCCTCCAGGTCATACACCAAAGATATGACAAGTTCGATCTCTCTCAATAAAATCCTCAAGACATAGTCAGATTAAACCACTCATTTTCGACTTTACCAGTTTTGGTAAGTTGGAACATGAAAACCTACATCTATAGATGCTTTGGAACCTCGCCAAAAATCATTATACTCGTGAACATATTGTACGTCTGATTTCCACTCTGATTAAGAAATGTGAAAAACTAATTAGATGAACGTAGCGTTGATATTACGCTTGAAACAATATCCCATCACACCTGTCTGATTTTGATTACTATACAATGTCGGATTGAAAAAAATTGCGGCAGCTGTTTTAACATTAATTGATGCAAAATTTTCACAACCACTACTTTATATCAGCTGCTAACATCTCAGTAACATTATATCTTCAATGAGATTGAAATGGCATTGCCAAGCACATTATATGATAAACTAATCGATATTCACACTGTATGTAAGCCAGTAGCGTCAGATCAGGAAATTTTACTGTATGTTGATCGTACGGTCCTGAACGAATACACAAGCCCGCAGGCCTTCACTGGAATAAGAAACGCGAGCCGAAGTGTTTATCGACCTAAAGCAGCACTCGCCGTTATCGATCATGTTAACTCCACCAACCCTAAAAGAACGACGACATCCTCTTTACAATCAGAGAATATTCAAATGTCTTATTTTGAAAAAAATTGCTCTGACTTCAATATTGAGTTATTTGATATTTATCATAAAAATCAGGGCATTGAACATGTAGTCATGCCAGAACTTGGTTTAGTTTTACCCGGTCTAATTATTGCTGCAGGCGATAGCCACACGACAACATATGGAGCCTTCGGTTCCATTGGGTTTGGTATAGGTACGTCTGATATTGAGCACTTATTGGCAACTCAAACTCTGCCGTACCAAAAACTTTTGAACATGAAAATAAACATAAGTGGGGAGTCACCAGCAGGAATATCCGCCAAAGATATTATCATGTCTATAGTCCGCAATATAGGAGCGGACGGAGCGCGGGGTTATGCTGTCGAATTCACAGGCCCTGCTATCACGAAAATGTCCATAGAAGGCCGTATGACCGTCTGCAACATGGCAGTTGAGTGCGGAGCAAGAGTCGCATTAATAGCACCAGATCATAAAGTATATGAATACCTAAAAGGTAAAACTCGCGCGCCACAAAACGAGCAAATGGATGAGGCAATACTTTATTGGCAAACTCTTCAAAGTTCACCTGATGCGATATTCGAAAAAACTATAGATATAAACATTAGAAACATCGAACCAATGGTTACTTGGGGAACTAGCCCAGATCAGGCTGTCCCCATTACGGGTTTCATCCCTAACCCGCAAAAAAGTAAAGATCCGGCAAACCAAAAAGCTATGGAACGCGCCTTAAAATATATGGGGCTTAAGCCAGGCACGAAGTTGACTGATATTACTATTGATTTTGCTTTTATCGGGTCCTGTACGAATGCACGAATTGAAGACCTTCGTGCTGCTGCCAATGTTCTAAAAGGCAGGAAAATTGCCCCACAAATACGCGCTATGGTCGTGCCTGGGTCCAGCCAAGTTCGACAAATTGCCGAACAAGAAGGCATAGATAAAATCTTTATTGATGCTGGATTTGAATGGCGACAATCTGGCTGCTCAATGTGTCTAGCAATGAATGACGACATCATTGCCCCCGGGAAACGGTGTGCCTCCAGTACAAATAGAAATTTTGAAGGAAGACAAGGTGTAGATAGCCGAACACATTTAATGAGTCCTGAAATGGTCGCCGCCGCCGCCATCTCAGGTCACCTATGTGATGTAAGAAATATGCAGCCTACACATGCCTTTTGAATCATTCCTCCAGCATACAGGCATAGTGGCTCCTATGCCTGCCCAAAATATTGATACAGATACCATTATGCCTAAAACCTTTCTCAAAGGAATAGACAGAGAAGGTTTAGCTGAAGGTGTTTTCTATAACTTGCGCCATGACAAATTCGGGAAAATTAATCCAGATTTTATATTGAACCAAAAGCAATGGATAAATTCAAAATTCTTGGTGACAGGTACAAATTTCGGCTGCGGCTCGAGTCGTGAACACGCCGTATGGGGGCTTCAACAATTTGGTATAAAGGCCATTTTCGCCTCATCATTTGCTGGCATATTCTTCGACAATTGCGCTAGAAATGGTTTGCTTGCTATCGAAATAAGCGAAGCCAATGTGAAAACATTGATGCATTGCGCAAACTCAGGTCGGCAACTCACAATAGACTTGAAAAGTCAGACAATCGAAACACCAGATACGACGATCAAGTTCGATATCAGCAACAAACGCAAACACATGCTTTTGAATGGATTTGACGCCATAGATATGACGCTTGAGCGAAAACATGAAATTGATGCTTTTCAAGCAAAATACCTTACTAAATTTAGCTGGCTGACCTGAAACACTCGAAGGAATTTAATATGAACACCCCCCCAAAAAAGGTCGTCATCACGCAAAAGTTTTTCGACAAAGCAGCAATAGAATATCTGCAGACACACAAGATAGAGGTAGTTTTGCCGAAGCTACCAATGGGTAAAACAGAAGCACAACTTGATAAAATAGATGTGCACAGTTTACTTGAAGGTGCCGGAGGTTGGATTGTTGGTCACGTTCACATTACGAGAGACGTGCTCGAGGGCCTCCCTGATTTAGCTATTATATCGCGACGCGGTGTAGGTTATGAAAAAGTGGATACTATAGCTGCAAAAGAATTGGGAAAAGTAGTCACCATTGCAGCAGGTGGAAATGATGCCTCTGTCGCCGACCAAGTCATCGGCATGATGATTTCTGTTGGACGTAGATTTCAGGAAGCGCAAAAATCAATGATCAAAGGTGAATGGGGCATACTTGTAGGAACGGAGCTTTTCCAAAAAAAAGTGGGGATTATTGGTTTTGGACGAACAGGTCGCAGTCTTGCCCAAAGGCTCAAAGGTTTTGAGGCACAAATATTAGTATCTTCACCAAGGCTAACGACACAAGACATCGAGGATTACAATTTATTGCAATCTGATCTTGATACCATCTTACGCGAGTCTGATTACATATCGATTCATGCCCCATTAACACGCGAAACTCATCATTTGATTGATGCAGAAGCATTGGGAAAAATGAAATCATCAGCAATATTAATAAATACTGGTCGAGGTGGATTGGTTGATGATAGTGCATTGCTTCACGCGTTAGAAAATAATCAAATCAGAGGTGCTGGTTTGGACGTGTACGAAAGTGAAAATGACCCATCCAAAAAAGCTATAACAAACTCCCTTTTATCGCTTCACAATGTTATCGCAGCACCACATGCTGGTGCGTCGACGGAAGAAGCCCTTCAACGCACCAATATGATCGCAGCTAAATGCGCAGTTGATGTCATATTAAATCGCAAACCTCCCAAACAATGTGTGATTGTTGATGGACGGAAACTGTAAGGATTTATCAGTTTCAAAATAGAAACTGAATATAGTCTCTACTATTGCAAAGATTTTAAAACCTTGCTCCATAGCCTTTCGGCCGCTGGCGATTGCCTAGCTGCAGCTCTCCACAATCGTATTTCGACAGGTATTTGTTGGTCAGATGCGCGAACCAACGAACCAGTTTCAAGATCATCAGCCACAATACTTAGGACAGTCCAAGCAATTCCTCGCCCCTGTCTGGCCATTGATGTCAACACACTCGCCAAATGAGATGTAAAAACAGGCTGTTTGCTAGGTATGTCGATATTATCATCAAGGACGCACGAAAGTATTTTTCCCAATCCAGATTCAGGAGAAAAGCTCAACAGCGGCAAATTCCGGGGTTCTACAGTTTCTTTCAATTTCAAAGAAACGACAGGCAATAAAATGTCCTCACCTAATTTTACTGATTTAAACCCTTGCCCCAATTGAAGGTTAGAATTTCCCTGATGATGGCAGAGTAAAAATTGAGACCTACCTTCTTGCATAAGTTTTTCACACGCTAACATATGGTCTGCAGTAAGTTTCAAAGTAGTCGAAGCTGGCTCATCCTTTTCTAACTTCCGCAACCAAGTTGGAAAAAACGTCAAAGATAGAGCATGCGTTGCGGCAAAGTGAACCGTTTCAATTGAAGCACGTTCAATTGCACATGCTTCATTGCGACCTGCTTCAAGAGACCTAATCACCTGCTCAGCTACAATTGTGAAACTCTCGCCAGAAGGCGTCAATTTCATGGTATGAGTATCGCGATTTACAAGAGAAGTACCGACCCATTCTTCAAGTGATCGAATACGCCTACTGAAGGCTGATTGTGTAATAAACCTGCGCTGTGCCGCTCGAGAAAAGCTACCTGCATCAGTAAGCTCCAGAAAATCCAACAACCATTCTGAATTCATTCAACCTCCTTGGCATGCTAGGGCTAAAGACATGATGCTCTATAAAGATCTATAACTAGTTGCGATTTAGTCAGAGGAAATGCAGCCAATCATACTAGATGCACTTCCGATTATCCGAACACTTCCTACCTAAAACGAGTACCAACTCGTAAAACTGTTCTAAAGTAGAATACTAAAAAGATATCCGGCCAAAAATAGAACTATCCCGCCTCCAATGCGTGATGAAATTTGCGCAAATGGATACAAGGCCATTCTTTTAGATGCACCCAACACTTCTAGATCTCCACTCCCACCTCTGTTAGCCATACATAGCCCTGCAGCGATCGCGGCTTCGATGGGGAAGAACTTAAATAATCTTGCACTTAGCCCTGCGCCAAGGCTGGCACCTATAACTATTGCTGCTGAAATAACGACATTTTGAATATTAAAGGCAGTAATAAGATCATTTAGGTCTGTCATCAAACCAACTGCAACCAATACCAAGACAATGAATGTTCTCATCCCCCATTCATTCACTAGCGCCAACGCGGAAACCAGGGACTTAGGCAGTAAATCCGAGACATTCAAGAAAACAAAAATCAAAACTGCCCAAGCAAAAAGGTGAACTTGTGGAAACAAAGAATATAACAACATCGCAAGTAACAACATTGCCACTGTAAAAAACAATGCACTGAGTGTACTCATTTCTTTGGTTGGTTCGGAGTTTTCTGTTGCGGGAGCTAACTCTTGAAAATTTTCATCGTCACTTAATTTGCCGTTTCCTGTCCAAGCTGGAAATGCTTGTCCGATTTTGTTCAGTACAGATGCCATCAATATAGCGACCATGTTTGCAATGGTTAAAACAGAAATTGCAAAACCATAATATTTTGCACCATTTTCTCCAGTAGCGTCAGCGTAAATTTCTGACATTGGTATCGCCCCTGCTCCATTACCTCCCCCCATAATTGGAAGCACATAATGGGTCACTATTCGTGCTGGCTCTACTTGAAAAAACCATCCGATAAGAACGCCAAGTACAACCGCACCAGAAATTGCAAAAAATATTACAGGCACCAATCCGACAACAGAGCGCATCAAAGATTTGCGATCAACTGAAAGTATCGTTCCCGCAACCAACCCAACTAGCAGGAAATACAAAAAGCGGTTGTCGATAACCGATGCTGTCAGAAACTCGCTTTCTTCTTTCGGTATAACACCAAAATGTACCAACACAGCACTCCCAAGGAATGCCATAATGAGTCCACCTCCCGCATACTCTTTCCAGATCGGTAATTTTTCACCAATCGAATATAGAACAAATCCGACAGACCACATAAGGGCAAACGCCCCAGGCAGACCTGCTTCCTGAATATGTCCAGAGATTAGAAAAATAGCGCTTAAGATAGCCATTATTCCAAAAGGAACGATAGCTATTCCAGCTAATTCAAACTCTACAATTTTCTTTATACTAGCGGTCAAAGTGTTATTCCCAAATTTCAAAAATCTATAGGCCATGGCCACAAGACGCAGTTGTAGCGAGAATGTATCTGGCAATTCATTTCTTTAACTGCGCTGCGCTATTCAATCGATTGAACATCGCCCAGCGCAATTAAATTAAATCACATTTTCATTCACGAAATTCAGACATACCAATCAGTATGTATAGCTGGCTGTGAGACCTATTTGCCGAGGTGCGCCATATTGAGCAAACAGGAATGGACCAAGGCCCACTTGATGAACTCGATATGTTTCATCGGTTAGGTTTCGTCCCCAAACCTGAATGGAGAAACTGGTATTTGGCTCATATGTAAAAAATGCATCTAAAAGAGTTCGAGCTTTACGTACTTCCAAGTCATTATTGCTATTATCATCGAAAATTTTGCTCTGATAATTTGCATCCAAACCGATTTTGAAAGCCCCCCAACTAAACTGGTCTGAGTTATAAGCGGCAGAAAATGAAGTTGCATGCTCCGGCGTACGACTAAGTCTATTGCCTGCTAAATCGTCGAAGACTTCAGTGCCATCAGCAAGAAATTCACTCGTTTCAATAAACTGATCAAACGTAGCATCCAGATAAGTATACAATAAGCTGAGTTCAATATTATCTGTCGCTAAAAGCCGGAACTCAGTCTCAATACCTTGAATCGTTGCATTTCCAGAATCTACAACAACGCGTGCACCACCTGAATTAGGAGTTGCATCATCAACAGATTGAATGGTTTGCAAGTCAGAGTAGTCTGAATAAAACATCGATACATTTGCACGCGCACGCCCATCAAAAAAATCTGATTTTACACCCAATTCATAATTCAAGACTTCCTCAGGAGCGACAGCATTTCGAGCAGTCGCAGCGTCAGGTTCTTCCTGAAAAGCACCAGACTTGAACCCAGTTGACACATGCCCGAACAAAAACAAATTATCACTTAATTGGTAATCGGACCCGATTTTCCATGTCCATTTTTGCTCGTCCGATATTCCAGGGTCGCCAAAAGTTGTATAATTATCACCCGGGGAAATAGCTTGGAAACGCTCTATCTCGTATTCTTTCGTTTCATCAGTGAACCTCAATCCCGCAGAAACATTCCATCGATCATTAATTGCAAAAGTGCCTTGACCGAAGATAGCCAGACTGTCTGTTTCATTCTTTGCTCTATATGTCTCGAGCGCGACAGGGATTAAAACGTCTGTTCCACGTAACCGATCAATTTCATCCTTCAGCACAAATACACCACCTACCCAGCTAAATGGTCCATCAATATTAGACGCCAATCGAAACTCAGCCGATAAAGAAGACGCGTCCTCCTGTTTTATGAGGCCAACTCCAGGAACGCCTAAAGCACCAGAAAATCCTGTTGCGGCATTACCAGCGACGTCGGTCCCATCTAAATCTTCTTCCGTGGTATTATCCAATGTCAAATATGAAACATACGTTGTAAGGTCAGCCCAGCCTAAAGCACCCGTATTTAACTCAAGCTTGCTACCCCAAGTTTCTCGCTTCAAAAAATTGTTGGAATCCGGATTTGCGTTCGTATCACTATCAACATCTTCATAATTAAATGGAAGCAAATTAAATCTAGCTGCTCCTTCAGAATCATCTTTCGTACCGGCTATGGAAAACAACAAGTCAGACGTTTCGCCTATATCAAACAAAGCATGGAAACGACCACTGAGACGATCTTCATCTTCAAGGGGCGCACCCGTATCAAAGTTTTTTCTGAACCCATTATTCTTCTTGGAACTTAAAGAAAGACGTGTCGCGACATGATTCCCTACAGGGGTATTTACAACAAAGTCAAAATCACGCTGACCAAACTCAGCAATGGTCGCTCTGGCTTTCAACTCGAACTCATCTTTAGGCTTGGCAGTAATAAAATGAATTGCTCCACCAACAACATTCTTCCCCCAGAGCGTGCCTTGCGGCCCTTTAAGCACTTCCAATCGTTCAAGATCAAACGCATCTACAGAAAGCATCGCCCCCCGGCCGATATAGACCCCATCAACAAACACAACAGAAGATGGGTCAGAGCCGGCTGACTGGTTCGAACTACCAATCCCCCTGATAAATGGCCGAGGTGTTGTTTTAGGAAATGCATCAATAGTCAACCCTGGCGTAGAATCAGACAATGCCTGAATATTATCTAAGCCTTTTTGATCAATCATTTCCCCCGAATAAGCAGTCACAGTTACAGGCACAGATTGCAATGTTTCTTCGCGCTTCTGAGACGTAACAGTCACTGTTGGTAGTGTTCGGATTTGTTGCTTTTGTGAAGCTTCTATTTCCTGAGCATTCCCAGGCAAAACTCCACCTAAAAACAGACTACTAAATGATATTCCTGCGAGTAATTTTGCCTTTGTGTTGGACATAATGTTTCCTCCCGATATTTTTTATTTGTTTTTTTCCACGCTATCAGAGAGCAAATGAGTTCTGGTGTATGAAATTTTACAAAATCTCAGAAAAATAAAAGGGAGGTACAGACGCTCATTGCAGCTTCGAATACATTAACCTATGCTTGGTCAATCAAAGAATTGAAATTCTATTCTACAATTTGTATTTATGTTTTTAGAATGATCTTTTGAAAACACTATTTCTATTAAATTTACATCGAATAGAAAAACAGATGCTTTGCACCAAACCACTCAATTTTGATGAGGTTTTCAAATCTAACGATTCAAACAAAAGCGCGAATTAAAATGCACATATCTACAAGACATAATTGGTTTGAAGAACTCTCTCCACCTGCAAAAGCCGAATTAACGAAACATATGAAACTCATTTCATTTGCAGCGGGAGCACGTATCTTTGATACGGGCGCTACGGCACCAAACATATATCAAGTTCAGACTGGGTATGTTAAATTATTCGCTGAACTTGAAGATGGTACAAATACTCTTTTAGCAATATATGTCCCAGGAAATATTTTTGGAGAGACACCTGTTATTTGTGGGCGTCCACTCAATCATACGACCATTGCCGCAACTGACGTTACGCTAAACCATATTCCCAAAGTTGATTTTGAAAGCTGTTTTAACCAATATGGTGAAGTTTCGAGAATTCTTTGCAAAAAACTAGCGTACATATTGTCCTACGCCATACATTTTAAAAAAGCAAAAGCTCTCTACCCTATTTCCACCCAAGTACCATTAGTCCTCAAAAATTTGGTTGAATGCAGCGGCACAAAACGAATAGGCAACTCCCAAGAGATAGATATTCCTATAACTATCGAAGAAATATCAAACTTTCTAGGCGTTACCCGGCAAACGGTTCAAAAAGAAATTACAACCTTAAAATCAGAAGGCATAATATCAAAAAATCTAGGTTTCTGGAAAATAGTAGATTTTCCAAAGCTTGCTGCTAAAGCTATAAAAACAGATGAGCCTAATTTGCAAATATTCTAGTTTATATTTCAAATTCAAGCCACTACATAGATCTTTGTTGAGTACTTAAACCTCAAATATGCTCCTCGACCATATCATGCAAATGAACTTCAGATTCTAATAAATCAAAATGTATATTTCGCATTTTGTATGATTTCATTCTTTAACAAAGCCACCTTCAAAAGCATAATCAGCGTCCATCTACAGCTTCAAAATGGATTTGCTGCCCAATGACATACAATTGCTCCAGAAGTGAAGAATTTGCTATAAAAGTAAAGTTCTCCACCATTGCAAACGTCTTTCCTCAAACAACACTTAGCAAGTCATTTTGCGAAGACATCGACCAACCCAATTTAAACTCTATTCAAAATTGGCGTTGAAAATAATGACAGCAAAAATTTGAAACTTGTAGCTTCTATCCCCGCGCAACTTTCAGATTTCACAAACCAATAATTGATGAATTGTGCCCTTATAACTGCGAAAGATTGTCCATAATTATGAGTATTTCCTCCACAAAGCCAATAAAAATCATTGTTCCATGCGGCTCTCTAGGTGCTGGTGTTCGCGAAGAAGAGATAGAATATGGACTAGCTAGAGGTGCACAAGCAATCGCTTCAGATGCTGGCTCGACTGACAGTGGTGCTGCTTATCTTGCTACAGGCAAATCAAAAAATAGCCGCGGAGCGGTAAAAAGAGATCTTACCATCTTGATGCGTGCGCATGCCAGAGCAGGAATTCCAGTCATTATTGGAACCTCAGGACAAGCAGGAGGAGATCTAAATGTCGATTGGACTCGAGACATATTACTTGAAATCGTAGAAGAACTAAAAATTTCTCCTAAAATCGCGCTCTTATATAGTGAACAATCTAAATTAGATATCAAAGCCTACAATTCTGACGGACGCATCAAGCCCCTCTCTCCTCTCGGGGAATTACAAAATAAAACAATTGATTCATGTGACCACATCGTCGCTCTGATGGGAGTTGAACCCTATATTGCTGCGCTGGAAGCAGGTGCTGATGTCATATTGGGAGGACGTTCAACTGATCCTGCCGTCCTTGCAAGTTTCCCTATTTGGAAAGGTGCAGGATGGGCACCCTCATGGCATGCAGGAAAAATTGGCGAATGTGGTGCACAATGCACTGAAAAAAGAGATGCTGCTGGCGTTCTACTAACAATAGGTCACGACAGCTTTGAAGTTGAGCCACTTTCAGTCGATAATTATTGCACACCTCAAAGTGTTGCCGCTCACATGTTATATGAAAATACAAACCCTTTTTTACTAACTGAGCCTGGCGGGGAACTTGATGTCAGTGATGCCAAATATGAAAAGATTCCTGACGGAAATGGTGTAAAAGTAACAGGAGCAAATTGGCACAAACGCCCCTATACAATGAAGCTTGAAGGGGCCGGAGGCGGAATGTTTCAAACAATAATGTTTGTGGGTATTCAGGATCCGGATGTTCTAATTGATGTTTCTGGGTTCCATGAAAGATTTGAAGAAGCACTCAATGCCAGAGCAAAACAATCTATTCCCAAGGAAGAGATCGATAATTTTCATATTTCCGTTCGAATGTATGGTTGGAATGCAATCGACGGTGCCCCTGTTCCGAAAGGTACTCCTCCTCCCCGGGAAATAGGTGCTATGTTCGTCTCCACAGCGAGGACACAAGAGTTAGCCAACTCTATTGCACATGCCTGTAACCCATATTTTTTCCATTTTCCTGCTGATATGAATAAAGAATTGCCCAGCTATGGTTTTGCATTTTCTCCAGCTGATATCCCTCGCGGTCAAATTTTTGAATTTAAGCTCAATCACGTTATTGAAGTAGAAGACCCATTACAACTTGTGAGAACAATTTGGACTAAAGAACTTATTTCAGCAAACACGATATAAAAATACAGGAACAATAGTATGACCCTTTTACGCGACGTTTGCGAACACATCCGATCAAAGCAAGCTGGCCCATTTTGGGTAACAATCGACATATGGTTTAACAGTCGTGAAAACTTTGAGCGCTTTAAAGACAGTTTGGGAATTGCCCCAGATGTGTTCGAAAAACTCTATAATACAGATAGAGAATCAGTAAAAAAAATTGAGGTCGCAGATTTCAATCTTGTTAAAATTTCATACCCTCGTGCAACCCCACAAGGCGGAATGATAGAAAGAGATTTGCATTCTGGACAACAATGTATGCGCCTCTTGAATCAAAAACTCGACTAACGAAATTTTCCTCAACTCGACAATGCACTGCAATGTTTGCTTTTATCAGCAACCAGCAGTGCATTTTTTCTAATACTAGGAAACTTTAAATTTCACGAAACATCAATCGGAATGAACCAGAAGCATTCGCAACTTCTGAATCAAAATCAGCGGACGAAAGTTGAACCGAGATCTATTGATCAGTCCAGTCCATATAAAACACATTCGCGTTGGCAGTTAAGCGACCATCCAGCCATTCACTTCTAAATGCAAGCTCATAATTCATCGCGAATTCTTGATCAAACGAGAAAGATCTAGCACGCACTAGGTTTGCCCCCTCCAGAACGATAAGCACGTTGCACGATGAAACTCGTCGAAATGTCCGAGTTCCAGTTCCATGTGACACCAGCTTTAGGCAAGAACGCTTCAAACTCTTGAGATGCGAAAGGCGGGTTACCAGAAGCTGCGTCTACCAAACTGAACAGATAGGCGGTTAATTGAGACACCACAAACCCCAGAGTTGGGTCGACGGTTGAATAAAAAGCGGCATCTGTAAGGTTTTCAGCACTTTCAACAGTAATGGTACTAGCAAAATCATTTGATATCTTTTCAACATTATAACGGACACCAAAGTGAACGGTTAGCTGATCTGACACACCATGGCGACCATCAGCAAAAAGTGCGGAACTCGTCGCAGCACGAGGGTCAGTCGTATCCGTTCCCAGCAAAATAGGGTCTGCAGGTCCGTATATTGAAAATACAGTGTCTGCGAAAGCAGCTGGCAACCCAAAACTACCATTCTCGGTTGGCGCTGTTAAAAGGTGAAAAAACCATTGACGTTGATCGATACGTCACATTGGATGAATGATATCGAAATTTGTGTATAAAAAATGTAACGAGTTTATACCCGAAATCCCCAGTCTGCAGCCCGCTGACCCTCACCCCATCATCATTCAGCCCAAAAGATCCGCCCCGTGCGGGATAAACACAGGGCGGATACTCTCAATTATAAAGCTTTAGAAGTTAACCCAAAGCTTCAAGTTGAATCGACGTGGTTGCCCAGGAAACAATGATAGGAAGTTTGCAGTGATAGTTTCCTGCTCGGTTAGGTTTGTACCGCGTAATTCCATACCCCACTCCCCTGTTTCATGGACATAACCGATCGAGAGATCGACATAATCCTCTGTTGGAGCACGGGATGTGTTCAATGTGGAGACGTAATATGGCTCATTGTGGCGATACGCCAATGTAGACCGAACATTACCACCCAAGGCCGGAACAGCTTGATCGTATGTTATTCCACCAGCAAGCTGGAAGTCAGGCGTACGAACAGGCTCGGTATCTAAGGTTACCTGTGAACTATCTGGCACACCCGGTGTTGTAAGAACAGAACTGTACTTCGCATCCATAATTGCGCCATTTAAGAAACCTGAAAAGTTATCGTTGAAGACATATGCTGTCTCAAATTCAAGTCCTTGCGCTTCAAGTGTTCCAGCATTACGCGCCAAGCTAACAATTGCACTCTCTCCAGGAAGAATCACACCAGATGTAATTTGAAGATCTTCTGTTTCAATAGAATATAAGTTTGCATTCACACGAAGTCGGCTATCAAAAAATTCACCCTTCGTACCTAGCTCATATGACCAAGTGATTTCTGGATCAAATGGCAACACACGGTTAGGAGATGGTGCATTTCCATTCCAACCACCTGATTTGAATCCATTCGTCGCAGAAGCATAGAACATAAGATCTTCTGTCGCTGTATAAGTCAACGCGATACGAGGAGTTACACGGTTCTCTTCAAGTTCTAAAGGAATTCCCTCAGCAACTAGATCCGCACTTGTGAACCCCATTCCATCAAACCGCGCTGAACCATGGAAATCGAGGTTCTTGCGTTCATATGTATAACGAGCTCCCAATGTGAGAGTAAGCTGATCCACAATGTCATAGTCACCTTGCAAATACACCGCCGATGTCTCCACATCGTGTGTAAATGTATTGGAGGACAGAGTCACATATCCTGTAGGATCTACGCTAGCGTTAGCAGAAAACCCGTTGGTATCATAATCTGTGGACTCATTTAGATAGTAGAAACCTGCAACATAGCGAAAGCGTCCACCAAACAGAGAATCATCCCATTTAATTTCAAGTGATTCTTGTTCGTTTTGTGTATCGTCCGCAAGAATATAGCCTGCGTATGGATTCATAGAACTTCCGCTGTAATTATTGATGTAAGCGGAATCAAAAGAACGACGCCCAAAGATTATATCGAGCGAACCTGTATCGGTTGCAGCGTATGAAACTTTACCACTCAAACCGATTGTTTCAGTCAACGCACAGTTGCCGGCCTCTTCGATTAGAAGGATATCCACAACATCCCCATCACAATCAGTTTGCGGTAAACCATTGTAAGTATCGTAAAAAACTGGAGTTGTCGTAGTTTGATATGTGGATGATGCTTCAGGCAAACCTACAACACCAAGATATGTTCCGGTATCAGAAAAATATTCCACCGCTAGATCGACAGTCAATTTGTCTGTAGGCAAAAGACGTACATCACCGCGCAAACCGAAATTCTCTGCACCATTTAACGTATCTCCGGTGGCTTTGTTGTCTAAAAAACCATCGTCAGTTAAGTAATATCCAGAAACTTTAGTTAGGACTGTGTCGGAGACCGGTGCATCTATTGTACCTTTCACCAAATAACGATCATATGAGCCTGCGGAAACTTCAAAATTTCCTCCAAACTCTTCGCCTGGTTTAGCCATTATTACGTTAACAGCACCACCTGTTGTATTGCGACCAAACAATGTTCCTTGAGGTCCACGCAAAACCTCCACACGCTCTGTATCTAGAAACGCATAATTATTTGCATTCTGACGAGCGATATAAATATCATCAACATAAGATCCCACTGGTGGATCGAACGTTGCAACTGATTGTGTATTACCCAAGCCTCGAATCCAATATGAATTAGCAGATGCAAGGCCAGCATTGTGAGATGCAATCATGGATGGAACATATTGTGCCAACTCCATAGTGTCATTCAAATTTAAATCCGCAATCAACGTTTCATCAAACGCTGTTACTGGAATAGGCACATCTTGAATACTCTCAGTTCTACGTTGTGATGTCACAACAATAGTACCTAGTCGAGCTTTCCCGTCCTCGACAACTTCCGTTTCGTCCACGTCTTGCGCTGACGCAACCCCGCCCGCAGCTAGTATTGTAATACTAGCAACAGTGCTCATAGCTATATTTTTGACGCTCAGTTTCATTCCCGCTACCTTCTTTGCTTAATTGCTCTTAGGCAAGCAAATCTCCCGCCCACCGACTTTAAATATTGATATAACATTATAACAATTTAAATGTCATAGAAATATAACAAATGACCAATATGAATCTGTCAAGTCGTTGTTGCATATATTTTGCTAAGAAACTTATGCTGACTAATTTTGCACCACTCCAATTTTCTAGAGTTAAACCTTCACACTATTTCATCAGCATGAGCTGCTTTTAATTTTGGATATTTACCAAGAAGCAAAAGCAAAGCACCACCTGAAACGACGGCCATTGCGCCTCCAACAAGTGAGAATGAGTAAGTTCCAATTGTATCGTAGAAATGACCATATACGACCGGTCCCAACCCGCCACCGAGCGCTATAATTGCGTAAAAGCTACCATAAATCAGACCATACTGACGCTGACCAAAATACCTATTAATTAAATAGGCAAGTAGATCAAACTCGAAACCAGCGCCAAAACCTATTCCAGCCACAGCTAAAGTTGCCATCATTGGGCTGACCTCAGAAAGAGACAGCACCCAACAACTTGCTGCAGGAATAAGTAGAATTAAAAAGGCACAGAGCGGAGCCCACACTCTATCAAGCATCCACCCCCCCATTAGCCGCCCAGCAATAACCGCTAAACCAAAACTTGCAGTTATCGCCCCTATCTGAGTCAACGCAAACCCATGAGTTCGCAGTATATTTTCTAAATTTGGGGTTGGCGCCGTGAGTGAGAATGCAATGAGTAGAAACGCACCTGCAAGCAACCAGAAATTCCGCTGCATTAACGCCTGCTTTAAAGTATATCCTTCGATATTTTCACGCTTCCCATTTTTGTCAAAATCCACCGACTGTATCTCATCTGGTTTCTTAAAGGACCTACGTTCTTTTAGAAAAAGAAGCACAACCGGCACACCAATCACTATCGGCAACAATCCAATTACAACAAATGCTGTCCGCCAACCAAAGCCTTCAATTAACCAAGCAGCAAATGGCTTAATAAGAAAACCTGTAATCCCTGTGCCAGCACTCGCCAGCCCAAGAGCTAACCCTTTGTGCTTATCAAACCAGCCATTCACAACATATGTCCAAGTCGCTGAGAGCGTACCCGCCCCTAGCACCGCCATCACAGCCCATTGAATATAGAAGATAGTCAAAGAACCCTTGTTTAGCGAAAGGCTCATAAAGCACAGACCGAAGCACAATAATGAAACTGAAGCCACCTTACGAGCGCCAAACAAATCGACAGCATATCCAGCAAATGGACTAACAATCATCACAACAATTGATTGAACAGCAATACTGCCCATCAATGAGGAAAAGCTCCAACCGAATTCAGATGAGAGCTCCGGAGCAAACATACCGATCGTGTAAAAAGGAATAGGACTAAGCCCGACCGAAACGCCGATCATTGCAGCAACTACAACGAGCCATGCTCGCATTTGATTTGAACCATCCGCAGAGGTTTGGGAAACTTTTTCAAAAATAATATCACCGTTGAGACTAGACGTACGACCTCATTTATCGCACCAATAGTTATATTCTTATACCATTTGGTCATCATGCAAAGCTTTTTTTGTTGACTTTATGAAATAGAGAGCACTCAAACATGAATGATCAATCCCCTAACACAAACGCACAAACGCTAGGCATTCAGCGTGCCTACGTCCGTTCAGGGACACAAAATGTGCATTACCGAACAACGGGATCAGGGCCAGCCGTCGTGATGCTGCACGATTCACCAAGGTCATCTCGACTACATACGCAAACTATGCGCGCATTAGCTAATCACTTCACTGTCTACGCATTAGATACACCCGGGTATGGTAATTCTGATCCACTACCCAAAAAGCAGCTTGCAATCTCAGACTTCGCGATAGCTCTTCATGATACCATACAGTCTTTGGGACTAGATGGTGCTCCAATTTACGCCACACACACTAGCGCAAAAATTGCTCTAGAATATGCTGCCAATCTAGCAAGCCATACTCATTTAATACTAGATGGCCTGTCGATTCCTAAAAGCCCAACGTCATCCGCATTTATAGACGCTTATATGCGCCCCTTTCAAAAGGATGACGCTGGTGGTTTTATTGCAAATGAATGGACGCACATTCGTGATATGCTTCGCTGGTTCCCCTGGTTTTCACCCTCCACACAAAACCGAATGCAGCTGGAAGTTAACGCAAACTGGATACAAGAATATACAATAGACCTATTTTCCGCAGGGCCACACTATTCCGACGCTTACGCTGCAGCGATGCGATACAACCCACTAGAAGCGCTAAGAAAAATTGAATCCCCAACAACGATAGGCGCACGCATCGATGATGTACTATTTGAAAGTTTGCAGCGCATTCCGAGAGAAGAAAACACCAACCTCGAAGTTGCCAAATTACCTGCTGATACTTCAGTCTGGCTAGATTGGATAATCAGCGAATTAAAAAAAGGCACCGTTACACCAAAAAAACAGCCAAGCAGCGTAAAAAAGACAGTCGGCAAAAGTGTCTATATCAACTCAGTAGCCGGTCAAATGCATATACATCAACTTGGAGAACATCCAACTGATACCATTCTTATACTAGACACGCCGACTTTAGTGCTTGGGCAGAGTTGGGCCGAGCAGTTGAAGGAAGACTTCCATATTCTTTTGCCTGAATTACCCGGTTTTGGAGAATCTGACCCTTTTACTTCTCCATCAGCAAACGCTTTCATAGATTCTCTTACTGACACTCTTGATGTGCTTGCAAAGGATAATGTTACAATCTTGGCGACTGGTTTATCTGCTCCACTTGCCATGAAGCTTGCAGAATGTTCTTCAGATAAAGTTTCTTCAGTTATAGTCGACGGCGGCATTTCCGTAGCAGCATTTCCTGAGCCAATTCATGCTACAGATTTTACACCTCATTTCGATTTCAACTACTCAGGGTCTCACTTGCATGAGATTTGGCACATGCTTAGAGACAGCCAGACAAATTGGCCTTGGAACAATCGCCAAAATACCAGCATAAGAAAACTTACCCCCCTAATTAAACACGAAAATCTGTATGATAGTTTCATGGGGATACTCAAACAACCAAAACACTATGCTGATGCGATCAATACTTGTAGAGAATTGGCGTATTCGCTGCCAAAGCTCCCCCATTCCAAGATGCTGTTTTTACATCTCGATAATGATCCAGCCTATATCGAAGTCGAAAAAATTGCGAGCACAATGCACAACGCAATTCTTCGAAAGCGTCCTCCATGCACGAAGGATGCAGCACTTATCGTGACTAATTTCCTTGAAAAATAAAAAATCTATATTGCCCTAAATGGAGCCTAAATTTATGTCCCAATCGGATGATCACATTTCTGAAACCGCCCCTCCTCCAAAGTTAAGGGCTGGTGCCTCGGATATTTCGTGGCCAAACCGCAGATATGCTTGGTATGTGGTTGCACTCCTTACATTAGCTTATGCTCTTGCTATTTTGGACAGGGTTTCAATTGCACTTTTGATTGAACCACTGGAAGCTTCATTACACATAACAGATACTCAATTTGGCTTGTTGCAAGGGTTAGCCTTTAGTTTGTTTTACAGCGTTCTAGGTTTACCTATTGGATTGCTCTGCGACAGAACAAAACGTACTCCCATTCTTACTGCAGCCCTTGCACTTTGGAGCCTCGCTACTATGGGGTGCTCGCTTGCAACAACCTTCGAAGAACTATTCTTCGCCCGTATTCTTGTGGGTGTCGGAGAAGCTGCCCTTGTACCTGCCGCGGCCTCTCTTATCGCAGATCTGTTTCCACCTTCAACCCGTCCTAAAGCATATGGTGTTTTCGTAACAGGGAGCTCTCTTGGTACAGCCGCAGCTTTTCTTTTCAGTGGATTATTTCTTCATCTATCACATGGATTAATCAATGACATACCTCACCTAGCAAGCAATTTTCAAAGCTGGCAACTTGTCTTCATAATGTGTGGTATGCCGGGGGTAGTTCTATCTCTTATCATGCTACTCACCATGCGCGAACCTAAACGCCAAGGTGTAGAAACGACTAAAACTGAATTTAGTTTTAAGCCAATTTTCAAACTCTTTTCAAAACAACCAGTTGCATTTGCCACTTTAATAGGCGGTACAGTGCTAAACCTTGTTTGTGTATATGCTATTATTGGCTGGCTTCCGGCAATGTTCATAAGAGTTCACAATTGGGAAGCCTCAACCGCTGGCCAAATACTTGGATTGGTCGGATTACCAATCAGCTTATTTGCAGCAGCTAACAGCGGCTGGGTAATTTCATGGTTAAATAGCAAAGGTCGAACAGACGCCCCAATGCTTGCTGCCGCCGCATGCGGGATTTCCATGCTGATTTTCGGTACAGCAACCAGTTTGGCTCCGACAGGCCTACTTGCTATCATCGCATATGCCTTGAACGCATTATTCGTAAATTGGAATATCTCTGCCGTCTATTCCGGCGTCTCTCAAATATCTCCTAATCAGCTTCGTGGACAGGTTATGGCTCTGCATACAATTGCATCAAGCCTAATCGCCATGACAGCAGGAAACTTCTTTGTCGGTTTCCTGACAGATACGTTTTTTACTTCACCTGAAGGTATTTCATACGCCCTTGCAATCGTCTTTTTTACGTGTGGAACTGGCTCCGCTATTCTACTCACATTGGGACGTCATGCTTTCGCAAAAGCTGTAGCTGCAAACGAAGAAAAAGTAACATCCAATGACTAATATCAAAACAGAAACTATCCAGCAAACACACCTTAGCGAAACAATAATGCAAGACTTAATTGCAGTGCTTGGCGAAAACGGATTACTAACAGATGATGCTAGTTGCACACTAAACTCATCTGATTTGCTAAACCAATCTGGACAATGCTCTGCCGTCATAAGACCTGCAAATAAAGAAGAGTTGTCTAATGCCGTCAGCATACTCTCAAAAGCCAATATAGCTATGGCCCCCCGAGGCGGTGGACTGACGTATGTTAATGGTTATACGATGCCTAAAAACGGCTTTGTTTCAGTGGATCTTGCGAGAATGGATCGCATCCTCGAAATAAACGAACGCGACCTCTACATAACCGTTGAACCTGGAGCAACTTGGAGACAAATCTACCTCGCATTAAAGCCGAAAGGATTGCGTTTGCCATTCTTTGGAACTTTTTCAGGACGGGGCGCTACAGTCGGTGGCGGATTATCTAATGGTGCTCTTTTTTTAGGCACCGCACGATATGGCTCAGCAGCAGAGATCGTACTCGGTATGCAAGTTGTGACGAGCGATGGCTGCCTACTTCGAACTGGACAACTAGCTGTCAAAAATGCAAAATCGCCTTTCTTCAGAACATTCGGGCCAGATATGACTGGAGTTTTTGTACATGATGCAGGTGCACTCGGAATAAAAGCGCAAGCCACCCTTCGTATGATACGAGAACCAGCCGTAACTGAATATCTTTCCTTTGGGTTTAAAGATAGAGCAGCAGCTGTAGAAGCTTTATCTGAAATTGGACGTAGTGAAGTTGCAGAAGAAGCTTATGTAATGGATCCCGACAAGACCAAAGCAGCTCTTTCAGCCGATACCGACCTTGTTCGTGATGCAAAAATGCTGGCAAAAGTTGTGCAACAAGAGAAGAACATTTTCCGTGGCATAAAAGCAGGTACGAAACTCGCAATATCTGGACGAAACATCGTTGAAGATGGATGTTTTTCCATGCACTTAGTACTGTCAGGTCGCAGTCGCCACGCAGTTGTACAAGATATGGAAATAGCGAGAAAAATCGCAGCGACCCTAAACGGTGAAGAATTGCCAGATTCTGTACCTCGTGCTGGTCGAGCCGACCTGTTTCCACCTTTGGACTCTGTTTTGGGACCAAATGCTGATCGTTGGATAGCGTTAAATGCAAAAATAGCTCACAGCGAAGCGCCAAGCCTCGTTGATGCTGTAGAAGCTTGCATTGATAAGAATATGAACGCCTTCAACCAACACGGTGTTGTTGTGTCAAGATTATTAACAGTGATAAGCAATCACGCTTTTAGTTACGAACCTGTCTTCAATTGGCAAGATTCATGGCTACCAATGCACCATGAAAAACTTAGCCCTGATGCCAAAAAGAAACTGACAGAGCCCAAACCAAACCCCAAAGCTAGAGAATTAGTCATGAATGTTCGTCAAGAAATAATTGATATATTCAGAGACTTTGGAGCTGCATCAAATCAAATTGGACGAACTTACCCCTATGCGGAAGTCCTTCATCCAGAACCCCTCAAATTACTACTCGATATTAAAGGGTCGGTTGATCCCCAAAATATTATGAACCCCGGTGCCTTAGGCATAAAGTAGAGAGTAGAAAATGAGTAGACCCCATATTGAATTTATTCAAACTCAAAATGTCGATTGGCAGTTAACAGTCGATGGAACATCTATTAAACTTCTAAATGCTGCACCGGGTAGTACTGATTCTACGTTATTGGTCAGGTATCCTCCCGGATACAACACTCCCTCTAGTATCAAAGATATGCCAGCTGAAGAGTATTTTGTACTCGAAGGAAGCCTTTTTATAGGGAATAGATTTTGTGAGCTTCATGCGTATGGTTTTCTACCCCAAAATGATCGTTCTCCAGCACGTTCTTCAGAAAAGGGCGCTACAGTCTTAATTTTCCGTCACGCTGAAAATGATCCTAATTGCCTATCAGATATTGCAGATCAGATCGAAATAGACACCCCCAAAATGCAATGGGATGTCTCAACATATGATCCGAAACTAAGCCACCTTCGCTTAGCACGAAAAGTGTTGCGCCTTGGTCCCAATGACAGCTGTCGTACTTTCTTGCTAGCGGGTATGCCCCATGGTGTACCAGATGATACAGAACTTCCAAGTGAGACACACGACCATTGTGAGGAAATGTTTATGATAGACGGCGGGATGTGGACGCCAGAAGGCTTAATGCATCCAGGTGCATACTTTTTCAGGCCTCCTCACATTGTCCACGGACCACATGTATCGGAGTTTGGATTTTTTCAAATTATGCGCTCACCTGGAGCAAATAAAATTGTAACCCATTGGTCAAAGGACAAACGGCCTCTGCCTATAGGGACCCCATACGCTCCCACTTTACCTGTTGGTTCTCCAAAAAATTGGGGACGACCATATAGTATGGGCTCCAAATTTTAAAGCCAGAGCATTCATTCTAAACCTTTTTTAAAGGGCCACCGACACGTGGCCCTTTATAATTTATTTCAAAGTATAACTTATGATCTCGTAAGTTCCACAAGTTCATACCATGTCATCATGTACCCATCGACTCCACCCTTTAGAAAAATAGCATCCTCATCTGCAGTAACCCAACAGTGATAATCTGGATGCGCCTCACCACTCAACGAAATCATACCACCACTTTCATCAGTAAAGCGGTAATGATAGGCATCAAAAGTTCCAGCTTTCACAGTTACTTCTTCTTGTCCCTCAAAGACCAGCTCCATATTCGCTTCAGCAATTAACGGCGGTGATGCACCACGATGATCTGATGAAGGAAGGAATGTTCTCAATTTATGTGTATGCGGGCCTTTAGATCTATCTACTTTCTTGGTAATATAAGCGTCACCGGCAATAGGGTGGGTTCCAAAGCCATCATAATACCCATTTGTTGGAACTTTCTGAGAAACACGACCGATAGATGGTCCGAAGCTTTCACACTCGATATGGTCGTCGAGCATTCGGAATAAACCTGCTCCCATAAATTCATCTCCAATCGTCAGACGCACAAAGCAGTCCATCGGATTGTCGTTTTCATCGACACTATATGTAATATCTCTCAAAACTGTTGGATCGGGATCTTCCAATTCACAACGAGCGCGTAGTGTTCTTTTTCCATCCTCATGCACAGTGAATGTAAAAAACTCTCTTCCCCGCTCTTCACCTTCTCTTCCCGGTTTGCGAGACGTATAGAGGATTTTTCCGTCTATTGTTCTGTGTTTCATAGAACACTCCTTTCATGTTAAAATTCAATTGTTACAAAGGTGTCGCGAGACCAAGATAGCTGGCCACTAAAACAAGTCCCCAAATCACCAACACCGCTGGTTGCGTCTGAGAAATAACATTTGCAATAGCTTGGTCGGAGTCGGGAGATGGACCGTCCATTTTCATTTCAGCAATAGCTGGACCTAAAGGCTTCAACATTCGCCGAACTATTAGCCCCATTAGAACACAGAGCGACAAGGCAATCATTTTGAAACCAATGAATATCGGAACATCTATAAATTTGATGAGACATGCCCCACCCGCAAGCAATAAGCCAATAAAAATCAAGTATCTGACTGCTAGATCAAGCTTGCGAAGAGATTCGCTCGGCCCTCCGTGACGTACGTGAAGCAACCAAGCTAGACCTAACCAAGCAAAAGCAAGAATCCACATCAACAGCATAAGTATCGGAGAAATAAATAACCAGGATTTTACTACTGCAAGAGTTAATCCTGTAGGGAGAGCAAGAATCAGTGCTGTCCGAGGGGCCATATCAATATCATTTAATATTTTTAGAGCCAACATTCTTTCAGAAACAGAACGTTTTGGATCAACAAGGAAACGCGAACCATAAAATGCCCCCAAGTCACCACCTAACCAATATACAGGTATCAAAATATGCAAAAGTGTAAGGAGCGCGATTTGCATTATACTTGCTCCTTTACAAGCTGAGGCAATTCACAACTAAAAAAATCCGTCATGACTTTTTTCCGTGTAGTCCCAAATTCATCCGCATCAAATCGAGGCAAAGCTTCAAAGCGTCCACCCTTTAATGCCTTTGCAACCTTCTGAGATGTCTCAAAAAGTGGATCATTTTCTCCCGCCAAAATAAGAGAAGGAACTGAGATAAGCGGTAGCCGTTCCCCAGCACCCCAACGAAAAGCAGCCCTGTAATTAAGGTGATAAGTTTCGCTAGCTTTTAGGACTTCAAGGACCCATGCCCTAATATCCTCAGCGCTCCCAAGCCCATTATCACGCCGTCCTACACGAGTTCGTTTATACCAAGGAAAAAAGAGATATTGATCACGACAGAACTGAAATATTTTGGATAAGTATGCTCCTTCAAGGTCAGCAGGAAAAGGAAACGCGTAATTTTCCATCAGATCGTCTAACTCTTCTGAAGTTAGCACCATCACCCCATCGATTATTAGGCGGTTGATTTTTTGAGGTGCAAGGATAGCAAGTTCAGCAGCTATAGTTCCGCCAGTGTGTGATCCGTAAAGGTCGACTTTTTCAAAGCCCATCACCTCACAGAAATTTAAAATGGAATGTGCCAAGTCAATTATCGTCGGCTCATCAAGCGGCAATGCATCACTATCACCATTACCAGGTGTATCTGGCGCTATGACCAACCGTGAATCGGAAAAATCTGAAATCAATTTTTCCAGCTGACGCGAACTTCCAGGAGACGCATGCAATAAGAGCAATGGTTTTCCTTCTCCAGCAGTACGATAATGTATCTGTCCATGCTCTACATCCACGAAGTGTCGCCGAATTTTATCTTTATACGTCAAGCCTACTCTCCTAAATTACATTGAACTTTCAAAATCATTGGGCACGTTCGATAACTTCCAACAAAGCCCCATCAGGTGACTTCATGACCCCAGTCATTCTGCCTTCATACAAGGCTCCATGACGTCTGACTGGTGAACAATCCCAATGTCCTTCCAACCGGCTAAAATCTGGATGTTCAATAGTTGTAATTGCTACTCCCGGAGGCAGTTCCCCTTGATGCTTTTCTCTCTCAGTCACTTCGCTTGGATATTGATCCAACTCAAGAAACACCTCTCCCCGCCATTTCACGGTTACAAGCTCAACTTTTTCATCTTCATGCAGGTCGAATGCGAGTGAAATCATTGAATAATGGATAGCAACAGGATCAATCATTTCGAAACCGAACACGCGCTCAATCCAAGCAATAGATTCTCGCAAATCGCGACATGCCAACACCATTATAAAAGGTCGATCGACAAGGGATTGTGGAACAGGAAGGCCCGTAGAGGGACCATCAGCTTTTATTTCCGTGAGATATATAACTTCATTATCTGGACCTCGCACTTGCATAGGTTTTACGGTTGGAAATCCATCTAAAGGCTTGGGTGCACCAATAATTTCAAAGGGTGATTCCACCATTCGTTTATTGACTTCTTCAACATCCTGTACACAAATTTCTGTCGCCGCCCAACCAAGCGTTCGGATTGGAGCGTAAGACTCGACTGTATCGCCTTGAATCAGTCTTAAAAAAACCTTCTGCCCAGAAGCAGGTTGCATAATTACGTACGGTTTTCCCGCACTGTTAGGTGCTCCCCAACTCGCAGCTAGACCAGCATTAATATTGCCGGTTTCAACAATTGAATACCCAAACCAAACTTCATATCGTTTGGCTGTATCTTTGACATTTTGAGCGATTAAGGTAGCGCATTTCAATAAGGTCATTTTTATTGTCCACAATTTGTGCCAGCAATAGGCAGCTGTTATCTATTCTTCATCACCACAATGATGAGCGTTCAGGTCAACTCAAAGGTAGAGCCAAGGTCGATTGCGCCTGTGTTCTCGACGAAAGGCTTCAATCTCAGGCATATTTTTTCGAGTAAGTTCGATTAAATCTAGCGCTTCTAAAAGCATGGTTTGAGCACTACATTCTAAGCTAAATTCATACTCTTGCTCATCGACTGACAAACGCATGGTTCGCATATCTAACAAGAAATCTTTTCCAGCTATGGCTTGAATAGCTAACTCATCGATCGTTTCCTGATTGAGTACCACAGGAGCAATTCCATTTTGAATGCAATTTGCTCTAAAAATCGGTGCGAATGATGGGGCGATAACCGCTCGGAAACCATATTCAACAAGTGCCCACACAGCATGCTCTCGGCTTGAACCGCACCCAAAGTTATTGCCAGAAATTAAAAATTTCGCAGAAGAATACTGCTTCTGATTTAATACGAATTCTGGATTTGGTATTCTCGTGTCCTGTTCGAGATAACGCCAGCCAGCAAATAACCCTTCAGCCAAGCCAGACTTTGAAACCGACCGCATCTCTCTGGAAGGAATGATAGCATCTGTATCTATATTCTCACGCACCAAAGGAACTGCATGTGATACAAGCTTAATTAGAGGTTTCATAAAATTCCTCCAAATCTTCTAAGCTTACAATACGACCCGCAATAGCTGACGCCGCGACTATTTCAGGAGACGCAATATGTGTTCTTGTATTAAGTCCTTGTCGACTCTCAAAATTCCTATTGGTCGAGCTAATTACCCTTTCCCGAGGACCAAAACTTTCTCCACCAGCAAAAAAACACATTGAGCAACCGGATTCACGCCATTCGAACCCAGACTCTCTAAAAATTTCATCCAATCCTTCAGCTTCGGCTTCTCGTTTAACTTGAGTAGATCCCGGTACACATATTGCGCGTACATTGGTTGCTATTGTCTGCCCTTTTAGGACCGCAGCAGCCCTACGCAGATCAGAAATACGACTATTCGTACACGAACCAATAAAAGCACCATCAATCGAAAGCTCTTTGAGTTTTTTTATACCCGTTAATCCCATATATTGAATGGCACGATCATACGTTTCACGACCATCACCTAATTTAAGATTCTCAAATTCTGGAATTTCTTCACTAATGGAAATGGCGTGTTGAGGACTATTCCCCCAAGTAACCATAGGACCTATTTGAGATGCATCGAACTGAAATGAAGCATCAAATTCGGCCTCTGCATCACTTTTTAGAGAAAGCCAATATTCGCTGGCCCTATCCCAATCTTCACCTTTTGGAGAAAACGGTCGGTCTTTTAAATAGGTCAGACTTTTATCATCTGGGGAAACAATTGCAGTAAAAGCAGACAGTTCCGTTGCCATATTGCAGAGCGTCATGCGGGCTTCCATATTCAGCCCAGAAACAGCTTCTCCAGCAAACTCGATAATGTGTCCCTTCGCACCAGCTGATCCAAGCTTACTTACTATATATAAAGCCAAGTCTTTAGCCGTAACGCCTTTGGACAAAGTCCCAGTTATATTAATCCTCATGTCCTTAGGACGTTTCATCCGAAGAGTTGCAGTTGCCAACACATGCTCAGCTTCAGTCGACCCGATTCCCCAAGCTAATGCTCCAAAAGCTCCCTGGGTACAGGTGTGACTGTCAGGACAAACCAATGTACAGCCAGGCAAAACAATTCCTTGCTCAGGTGAAATGACATGAACAATTCCTTGGCGCGAATCATCCATATCAAACAATGTTATCCCGCCGATTTCAGTTTCTTCGCGAAGAGCTTGTAGAAACTCTTTGCCCGTCGGCATCATCGTATCATCAGTCCTGTTAGGAAACGTATCGACGATATGGTCCATCGTTGCGAAGACGGTCGAAGGAGCAAGCACATCCCGCTCCTTTTCACGAAGCCCTTTTAGAGCCACACCACCAGTTCTTTCGTGCAGCAAAAGGCGATCGATTGCGAGAAGTTCGACATCACTATCGAGCGATGTCACAACGTGTTCATCCCAAATTTTTTGAGCAAGGGTTCGGGGTATTGATGGATTGTTCTGCGGGTTCATATAATTAACAATTCAAATTCCTAGTAAACGCATAAAAACAAAACTGATCACTCAATCATCTGTCTTCATTTTCGTTTCTTTCTAGCTGAACGATTTTTTGAGCACCCAACTCATGAATGCGTTCTTGCGTAATCCCAATTTCCTCTAGGATATCTGCAGTATCCTCCCCGGGCTTACGTAAGTTCAATCGAACGCCTGGTAACTTGCCATCCATTTCCACAGGAACTGCAGGCAACCTTATTTCGTTTCCATTTGGTAAAACTAGATCCAATAAAGAACCGTTTGCATTAAGGTGCTCATCTTCTAGCAAATCTTCAGGTCGGGCTATTGGAGCAAACGCAACAGCCGCCTCATTCAATTTCGCTAACAGGGCGTCTCGAGAGAAACTTAGAAACAACTCTCGGATTTGTGGAAGCAACTCTTCCCTCGCGCGGACTCTGTCATTATTTGTTTTGTATGCAGAGTTACTGGCAAGATGCATCAACTTAAATGTCGATGTAAAAGCTTCCCATTGAGAATCACTGACGACACCAACAAACACTTGTTCACCAGGAGAAGATGTCTCAAATACATCATAAATAGCCCACGCAGACGAACGCTCAGGCATAGGATTCGGTGCCACACCTGTTACTGCCATCTGAGCAATGTGCTGACCAACCATAAAAGAAGTGGTTTCAAATAAAGATGAGCATACATTTCCACCAACACCTGATTTAACTCGACGTTGTAATGCTGCCAAAATACCTATAACGCCAAACATTCCACCAGTTATATCAATAACTGATGCGCCTGCTCGCAGTGGTCGCCCAGGAGGCCCGGTCATATAAGCAAGCCCCCCCATCATCTGCGCCACCTCATCCAAGGCAGCCCGTTTCTGATAAGGGCCATTGAGAAAACCTTTAGCCGAGTAATACACAAGTCCAGGATTGCTTGTTGAAAAAACCTCTGGCCCAAGACCTAATTTGACCAGAGCACCCGGTCTGAAGTTTTCAATAAGTACATCTGACCTATTCACCAATTCCTTTGCAATTTCGATCCCTTCCTTGGATTTGAGATCGATTGAAATACTTCGTTTATTACGATTAAACATCGAGAAATAGCCCGACCCTGAACCAAGTAGTTGTCGTGTTCTATCGCCACCAATTGGCTCTACCTTTATAACCTCAGCACCAAGATCTGCTAAGATTACACCTGTTGATGGTCCCATGACCATATGACTGAATTCGACGACCCGAACACCTGAGAGTGGAAGTTCATCGTGATCATTATCAAGCTGCATTTTAAAATTCTCTCTCGACTCTATTCATTTAATTGTTATAGTTTAATACCAAATGGATCAACCGGAAAATGCAAATGAATATTTTGATCAGTGAGGTCGGCCCTAGAGACGGACTTCAAAATGTATCGTCAATTATGCCTACAACAGCCAAAAAAGCCTGGATTGACGCAGCTTTCGCCGCTGGCATTCGGGAGATAGAGGTCGGGAGCTTTGTTCCCGCCAAGCTGCTTCCACAATTAGCTGATACAAATGAAATTGTATCCTATGCAAGGCAAATTGAAGGATTAACAGTAGCTGCCCTAGTTCCGAACAGTCATGGAGCGCGCAATGCTATTAATGCAGGCACACATAAAATAACTTTGCCTCTTTCTTGCAGTGAATCACATAGCATTGCCAATCTTCGCCGCACACACGAGCAGGTGTTGGCAGAAGCGCGCAGTATTGCAAATATGATAGCGGAGCTACCAGCAAAATCTCGACCACATTTCGAGGGAAGTTTATCAACGGCCTTTGGGTGTACAATTGAAGGCAATGTTCCAGAAGACAAAGTCATAGAACTCGCTGAAGCACTCATGGAAGCAGGTTGCGACGAAGTTGGTCTCGCGGACACAACCGGTTATGCCAACCCAACGTCGGTGAAAGAACTTATCAAGAAAATATGGGGCGCTGTGGGGCAGGAAGCACTCACTGGAATACATCTTCATAACACTCGGGGGCTAGGTTTAGCAAATGCTTATGCAGCCTTAGAAGTTGGTCTAACAACTTTCGATAGTTCATTAGGTGGACTAGGAGGCTGTCCCTTTGCGCCGGGTGCAAGCGGTAACCTTGTCACTGAGGATTTAGTCTATATGTTTGAAGCTATGGGAATTTCTACGGGTATAGACTTAGAAAGTCTTTTTTCAGTACGTCGCCTTGTACAAGAAAGCCTACCAAGCGAAGAATTCTATGGTTTCGCACCAGAAGCCGGGCTTCCATTAGGCTTCTCTCCTACCACACCTTCTCTCCCTAATAATCAATTAGCAGGATCACGTTCATGAGTATAATTGGCACTAAGATGGTTTCAGATGGTCGTACCGCGAAGCAAATTTTTGAAGAAGTCATAAGCAATCCCTCGCGTGCCAAATTTGGTTTTGGTGATAAGCTTGCTATTGTTAATGTCGATATTCAAAATGCCTACACTCGGATAAATGAATTCAGTACAGCTTACGAAACTGACCCTCGGCAAATCGAATATGTGAACACTATTTCGAATTTAGCGCGGCAAAAAGAAATGCCTGTTATCTGGACGCATGTTGCATTTGCAGACAATGCATCCGACGCAGGCATTTGGGGTACAAGAACAGATACCCCCGACTCCCTTCAAAATATCAAATATGACAGTCGTCGACATCAATTCGATGACAGATGCGATATCCATAAAGATGATACTATTTATACAAAACGTATGCCATCGGCATTTTTTGAAACACCTCTACAAAGCCTGTTAGTTTGGTTAAAAGTAGATACTTTAGTTATCACCGGAGGCAGTACTTCAGGCTGTGTTCGCGCAACAGCTGTTGATGCATTATCACGTGGTTATCGCGCGATCGTTCCTATCGAAACGTGTGCAGATAAACATGAGAGTTTTCACTTTGCGAATTTAACTGACCTAGCGCTGAAATATGCAGATGTTGAGCCTGTAGAAACAGTCGTGAATTGGCTTGAGGCTCAAAAATGAATAATGGACAACCCGACCCTGGTCTCTATGAGTACAATGCTTACAGGAACCGTCCTAAAATAGAATGGCCTGATGGTAAAACTGTCGCTGTATGGGTATCTCCCAACCTTGAATACTATGAGTTAGATCCACCGGAAAATCCTATCCGTAAAAGCTGGAAAACTCCAGCTCCTGACGTAACTGGCTATTCTCATCGTGACTATGCCAATCGTGTAGGACATTGGCGTATGGCCGAGGTGATGGAGCAATATGGCTTTAAAGGGTCAGTTTCACTTTCAGTTGCCCTGTGCCAGCACATTCCAGAAGTCGTAGAACACGCCAACGAGCTAGGTTGGGAATTTTTTAGCCACGGTATATATAACACACGATATTCATATGGCATGAGTGAAGAACAAGAACGCACTATAATTGAGGACTCGATCAAAACAGTTAAAAACGCCACGGGACAAGACATCAAAGGTTGGTTAGCACCAGCATTAACGCATACACCAAGAACACTTGATCTCATTGCAGAATATGGTCTTACATACACATGCGATCTATATCATGATGATCAGCCTATGCCTGTATCTGTCAAATCCGGTAAACTAATATCCATGCCCTATAGCTTGGAAGTAAATGATCATTATGGCTTCTTCATCTATAATATGAGCCCTCGAGAATATGCAGATACTCTTATCCGTCAGTATGAACGTTTAGCGGCTGAAGGCGAAAATTCCGGCACAGTAATGTGCATTCCCTTACACAGTTATCTTATAGGTCAACCACACCGAATTGGACCATTCGCCGAAGTACTTCGCTACATCAAAGAGGATGGACGAGCTTGGATAACTCAAAGCGGTGACATAGCAGACCATTATCTTGCTAATTATTCCCATTTGGCGGGAGCTAAAAATGACTATTGATAACTCCTATATGATATACCGAAATCGTCGACGCGGTATGGATCACGACCTTTACAAATGGTCGAACATATTTTCTCGCCCTCCTTTAAAATGGCCAAATAACAAAAACGTACTTACTTGGATTGTCATTAATTTAGAATGGTTTCCAATTACGCCAAATGACACCCCATTCAAAGCGCCGGGACATATGCAAACAGCCTATCCTGATTTTAGGCATTACACATCTAGAGACTACGGTAATCGCGTAGGAATTTACCGCTTACTAGATGCACTAAAAAAAATTGACGCGAAGGTTTCTGTTGCCGTCAACAGCGCGATTGCTGAACGTTACCCTCAACTAGTAGCGGATATTTCCGCTGACGGACATGAAATCATTGCACATTCAACCGACATGAATGCAACCATTGCATCTGGCGTTGCGATAGAGCAGGAAGAAGCGCACATAATTAGATCTCTAGCCGTTATTGAAAAAGCCACAGGCAAACGCCCCATTGGTTGGCTTTCCATCGCGCGCTCTCAATCTTTCAACACCCCAGAATTACTAGCTAATGCAGGCTTGTCATACATGTGTGATTGGGTAAACGATGAACTGCCCTATCTGATGAAAACCAAAGCTGGCGAAATTTTCAATTTCCCTCTGAATCATGAATTATCAGATCGACAAATCCTGAATGTCCAACAACATTCTGTAGATTCCTATGTGCAACAAATCAAAGATGCTTGGACATGGCTCAACTCTGAATCGAAGCAATACGGCGGGCGCATTTTACCACTAAACATAACACCATATATAATGGGGCTTCCCTATAGAATGGAAGCATTTGAACAACTTTTGTCTTGGCTAAAGACTCAGGAGCAAAATGACTTTGCGACGGGTACAGAAATACTCGAGACCATTAGTGTAAACTAAAGCATCACCGAATAGAAAGCATGTTTCAATGAGCAAGACTCTATATGAGAAGCTGTGGGATTCGCACGTGGTTTGCGACATCAGCACAGATGCTACACTTTTATATATTGACCGGCACTATCTTCATGAAGTGAGCACCCCGCAATCTTTTGAGGCACTTAAAACAGACGAATTGAACGTCAGGCGTCCAAAAACAAATATTGCAGTCGCAGATCACTCTGTTCCGACCCTTCGTAACGGTCGCCCTATTGCAGACCCACAAGCTGCTGCTCAAATTGCCCTACTCGAAAGCAATTGCAAACATTTTTCAATCCCGTATATTCCTCTAGATAGTGATGAACAAGGAATTGTTCATGTAATAGGACCCGAACTAGGTCTCTCTTTGCCTGGAATGACTATAGTTTGCGGTGATAGCCACACATCAACGCACGGTGCTTTTGGAGCGCTTGCCTTTGGGATTGGTGCCAGCGAATGCGGAACTGTAATGGCAACACAATGCCTATTACAGAAAAAATCAAAGACAATGCGGGTGCACTTCACCGGTCAATTGCAGAACGGAGTTTCAGCAAAAGACCTTGCTTTAACCCTAATAAAAAAAATAGGAACTGCTGGTGCTGTAGGATACGCAATAGAGTTCACCGGACAACCAATAACAAATCTTTCAATGGAAGGCAGAATGACGCTGTGCAACATGGCTATAGAAGCCGGATCACGTACAGGTCTAGTAGCACCAGACGACGTCACATTTGAATACATAAAGGGCAGACAAAATGCCCCGAAAGAAATAGACTGGAAACATGCACTCAAGCTTTGGAAATCTCTTAAAACAGACACTGAAGCACACTATGACAAAGAAATACAATTGTCCGTGGATGAAATAATTCCTCAAGTAACCTACGGCACGCGACCTGATCAAGGCCTTCCAGATGATGGCCGCCTACCTTCTGGAAATACCAATGAAATCAGAGATGCATTGTCTTACATGGGGTTAGAACCAAACGCTGCTTTTTCAGATTTCAAAATTGATTATGCTTTTATTGGAAGTTGTACCAACGGCAGAATAGAAGACCTTCGAGCAGCCGCGTCTCAAATTCAAAATCGACACGTAGCAGAGGGTGTAATAGCACTGGTTGTTCCTGGCTCTGGCTTAGTTAAAAAACAGGCCGAAAAAGAAGGGTTAGACAAGGTATTTATTGATGCCGGATTTGAATGGCGCTCTCCAGGTTGTTCGCTTTGTGTCGCCATGAATAATGATCGCCTTCCACCAGGTAGTCGGTGCGCATCGACTTCCAATCGCAATTTTGAGGGCCGTCAAGGCGCTATGTCTCGTACGCATTTACTAAGCCCAATAATGGCGGCAGAGGCCGCCATTGCCGGTCACATTGTCCAAATAAAGAACCCCAATTGATGCAACCTCTTACCGTTATAAATAGCACTGCTATATCACTACCGGAACCTAACATAGATACGGATATTATATACCCAGCTCGCTTTCTAACTGACACTCGAAAAATTGGGCTTGGTGAGTATGCCTTTTACGATCGTTGTGCAAATGATCCTAATTTTCCAATTCATCGAAGAATAAAACAAGAGATTTTAATCACTGGCGAAAATTTTGGCTCAGGCTCCAGTCGAGAGCAGGCACCCTGGTCTTTAGCTGACCTTGGTTTGAGAGTACTTATCGCACCAAGCTTTGGAGACATTTTCTACGGAAATTGTTTTAGAAACGGTCTTCTTCCAATCCGCCTACCATCATCCGTTATTAACGAGCTTCATCAGTTTGCAAAAAAACAGGTTGTATTTGAAATAAATCTTATTGACTGCGAGATTAAACTCAATGTGGAAAACCGATCTGTTCAATTTGAAGTGCCATCAGATGGCCGAGAATCATTGCTCAATGGCTGGAATGAAACCACACGCATTCTTGAAAATTATACCAATGACATAATCGCCTTCGAGCAAAAGCAACGCTCGGACCAACCCTGGCTCTGGAAATAGAGAACCCTATGACTGACACAAGACTTAAAGATAAACTCCAGAAAGAAGACTTTTTTGTCGTTCCTGGAATTCACGACATGATTACCGCTGTCATAGCGGACCGTGTTGGCTTTGATATCGTTTACGGCACAGGGTATTGGTTAACCGCCTCCAGTTTAGGCTTGCCAGACGCTGGAATCGCTACCTACACGCAAATGTTGGATCGCATGTCGACACTAAAAAAGACTAGTAATGCAGCTTTGATTGCGGATGCTGATACTGGATTTGGCGGCCTGCTAAATGTTGCTCATACTGTGAAGGGATACGAAGCAGCTGGAGTATCTGCCATACAAATAGAAGATCAAGAATTTCCCAAAAAGTGTGGGCATACTCCATTCAAACGCCTCATACCCATTGAAGATATGGTTCGTAAGATTCAGGTAGCTTCAGATACAAGTGAAAATATGCTTGTTATTGCTCGAACAGATGCACGCCAATCTGAAGGCTTAGACGGAACACTTAGAAGACTGGAAGCGTACGCTCAAGCAGGTGCTGATATTCTCTTCCCAGAAGCGTTGACCAATGAAGAAGAAATGCGCAAAGCATGTAAAACATTTGATAAGCCAGTCATGGCCAACATGGCAAATGGGGGGCTGACACCTGTTCTCAACGGAAACACCTTAAAAGACATCGGCTATGCATTTGCTATTTACCCTTCTTTGACAAGTTTGATCTCAGCAGCAGCTGTCGAACAATCACTCATAAAATTACGTGACAATTTGGATGGTGAACCGGCTGACATGAAAATGTTTGATTTCAAAACTTTCTGCGAAATGATCGGCTTTAAAGAAGTCTGGGAATTTGAAAAAAAATGGGCTGATTAATTCGGTACCTATGTAAAATAAAAGCCCAGCCAGAATTTTCTGGCTGGGCTTTTATTTTATAACTTTTAATTCCAGAATGCTTCCTATTCCGCCGCTACATCAACTGAAGATTTCCATTGTGGTCGTTTCGGAGCTGGAAGCCCAGTCTCTGATTCACAATTCATTCGCAGTGTCTCAATATCTGGTCCATAGTTAAAGACACCTAACGCAGGACGTTCAGCCTTTATCTTCGCTCTTAGCATCTCTGTTCCATCAGGATCTACATTCCCTTCAGAATCAACAACAACACCATATTTTTTAGCGCCTTCAACTGTCACAAGACCTTGTATGACTTCTTGACCCACTAATGCCGACTCACGGTCCAAGGGGTCACCCCAACCTCCTCCTCCCCAAGTGATAAAGTGCAGCACATCGTTTGCTTCTACAGCTAAGTCTTCGATCTTATTAGATATAATCGTCTGCGTTCCGTCTGATTTTTCTAATATTTTACGCGCACGCGCCCCTGGCTCACCGCCGTTCACACCCCAAGGAGGCACAAACCAGCGGTCGTCATGTATTGCAATTTGTCCTGGCTCAAGAAAACGGTATGACATTTTAATACCATTGCCGCCTCTATGCAGTCCAGCACCCCCACTATCAGCCACGGTCTCATAGTTTTCTATTACCATCGGAAAATACCGTTCTAGAAACTCATTCGGTATATTGGTAAAACCTGGCCATAAAGAGTGACCGTCAGGACCATCCCCTAATGGTCGACCAGGTATGCCTCCAAAGCCTATCTGGAAAAGTTGGAAGTATTCACCTTGCTTGTCATAACCTGAATAAAATAGGTGTGGTGAAGACGAAAACCCCGCAGCATTCAAGAATTCCGGTGTCTTCTGTCCAAGTAAAGCCCCTAGAACATCAAAAATTCGTCCTAACGCATGTGTGCGTCCGGAGAGGGCTGCAGGGAATTTTGGCTTAAGCAACGAGCCTTCAGGAATTCTTACATCTATCAGATCATAAAACCCATCGTTAAACAAAATTTGTGGGTCAAAAACCATAATCATATATATGCCGAAAAACATTCTCAGCATATTTTCATTTAATAAGAAATTTATGGATGCTGGACTCTGAGGGTCAGTACCATCAAAGTCAAGGACAACTTTCTCGCCTTCTCTCCACATTGTACATTTGATTTTGTATGGTCCGAACCCCATACCATCATCACAAATGTAATCTTCGAAAGATACAGGCTCTTTTCCAATAGATGAAGCTATAAGCGACTTCATTGCTTTATAATTTCTCTCGAGAAGTTCTTCACAAGCCGATACTAATACATCATCGCCGAACCGATCAGCCATTTCAATCACTCGATTGCGAGCCACTTTACATGATGCAATCAAGGCATTTAGATCCGCAGAACACCAATCGGGTGTACGGACCTGATGCATAATTAGTTTAAATACATCTTCGTTATATTGACCTTGTTTGTATAACTTGACTGGAGGTATACGCACTCCCTCCTGAAAAATACTTGTGGCGTCAATTGGCATAGAGCCCGGTACCTTCCCCCCAATATCTGATTGATGACCAAACATAGAAGTGTAAGCAATAAGACGACCATCTTTGAAAACAGGTAATAGAACTAGCCAATCATTTGAGTGACTAATTGCGCCACTTACTGAATATGGATCAGACAACATAATCAAGTCACCGTCTTCAACAGTTCCGTCATATCCGTCAAGGAAAGCACCTATATAACTCCCAAATTGACCGACAATCATTCTACCTTTGTGGTCAGCAATAAGTGGAAATGCATCCCCCTGCTCTCTAATACCCGGTGACATAGCTGTGCGAACCAACGTTGCATCCATTTCCACACGGGCGTTACGCAAAGCATTTTCGATAATGTCGAGAGTAACGGGATCAATATCAACCTGATCAAAGGGCGCTTCATTACTTTGAATAATTTGTGCCATCTGAGTTACTCCTTCAATGTAATTAAAATATTTCCAACTGAATCGACTGTCGCTTTACAATCGTCTTCAACGAGGGTTGTAGAGTCCATTTCCACAACAATAGCCGGACCTAGAATTTGATCTCCAGCACAAAGGCGCGAGCGCTCGTAGATTGCTGCAGACACCATTCCGCCATTTATCCAAAGCTCATGATCACGTATCTTGGCTGCAGACGGGTCTCCTGTACCTTCAGGTAATTTTGCTGCTTCAAGATCTGGAATAGGTCCGAGAGCAACTGCACGCAGGTTAACAATCTCATGCTCACTATCCATATTAAAGGTGAAAAGGCGATTGTGCTCCTCGTCGAAACGACCCGTTAGCCAAGACACTCCTTTTTCTCTTAAGTCTTCAGCACACAAATCCATCGGCACTTCGAATGCCTGCCCAGAATATCGCACATCAACTTCAAAAGTAACTGTAATATCGTCAGCATCGACACCTTCTTGTAACAACTCAGCTTTCGTTGAACCGGCCATTTCCTGCAAAATAGCTATAATCTCTGTTTGAGAGGTATTCGACACAAGTTTAGAGAAAGATCTGGCAGCCTCGGTACGCATTCGAGTGGTTGCATCCCCCAGAGCACACAAAACGCCAGGAGATACAGGAGATATTGCGGGCCAACTCCCCATTAGTTTGGCCACAGCATTAACGTGCAAAGGACCAGCTCCCCCAAATCCCATTACTGCGAAATCTCGTGGGTCATATCCTTGTTGAACAGATACCATACGAAGAGCGCCAAACATATTCTCATTAACGATATCTATTATGCCGCGAGCTGCTTCATATAAATCTATTTTCAGAGCATCAGCGATTGTTTGAACTGCGGCTTTCGCACCTTCACGATCAAGCTCAAATGAACCACCCAACAAAGATTCAGGCAAATAGCCTAAGACAACATTTGCATCTGTCACGGTGGGTTGCACACCACCTTTACCATACGCGACAGGTCCTGGTACTGCTCCTGCGGACTCAGGTCCGACACGAAGCGCTCCTGTCAATTCTGGGACATAGGCAATCGAACCACCACCAGCACCAACTGTTTTAACATCAAGTGCAGACGCCCGCACAGACAAGTGTCCCACCTCAGTCGTCCTAACGCGTCTTGCCTCTAGGTTCTCAATCAATGCGACATCTGTAGAAGTTCCGCCAACATCTAAGGTAAGAATATTTCGAACTCCTGCATTTTTTCCTACCCAAATGGCTCCTGTGACGCCACCAGCCGGTCCAGACATGAGAAGATTCACCGGATGCTCTTCAGACTTTTGTGATGACATTAAACCGCCATCAGATCTCAACAAAGATAGGCGAGCATTCATGCCGGACTGAACAAGACTTTCCCTCAAATTTCTTACATAACGTCCCACAACGGGTCGAACTGCTGCATTAGCAACGGTCGTCAAAGTACGTTCATATTCCTGCATTTCAGGCAAAACCTGATGACTAAGAGAAAACGGGATGTCTGGAAGTATTTCTTGGATAAGCGCCCCAACCTGCTGCTCATGCTCGCCATTGAGATAAGCATTCATCAAGGAAACCGTTACTGCTTCAACGTCACGATTTTTCAACAATTCAAGTTGAGCTCGAATATCAGCCTCATCGACTGGCCGGAATTCTTCACCCTTGGCATTCATACGGCCTTTTATTTCGAATGTGTCATCCAGTGCAGCCATAGGTTCAGGTTTTGGCCATACAATCCAACCAGCAAGCCCACCTGGAACAAAACTGCGGGCGATCTGCATCATTTGCCGATAGCCCTCCGTCACGATTAATCCAACTCGGGCTCCCTTTCCTTCCAGAACAGCATTGGTTGCAACCGTTGTTCCATGCAACAGAACATCAACATCCGACGGCTTAATACCAGCTTGATCGCAGATCGCATTTACGCCAGTTAATATACCAACAGAACTGTCCGCAGGGGTTGAAGGGGTTTTATGACGCCAAAATTTTCCATCTTTCTCACTAAACAGAAGGAGATCCGTAAACGTTCCTCCAACATCAACACCTAGACGATAGGCCATTTGCAATCCTTTTTTTTCTGACGAAACTCTATCGTGATACTCAATCACGCCAATTTTCACTTTGCAGGGTATCTCTTGCTGTCAGCTGAGATCTACGACGACTTTCCCCATTGATCGCCCTGACAAGAGCCGATCAACAGCGTCATACACACCATTCAACCCCTTAAATTGCGGCTCATCAAAAGTAACTTTGATGTCTCCTGCAGCAAACCTTTCAAACAACCAGGTACGCGCATCCGGCCAGTGATCAGTTAGTAATCCATTCATAAAACCACGTACTGATGCGCCTTTATAATAAAGTTTATTGGCTATCCGTGGGGCCGTAACAATTTCAGGTTCTCCTTCAAGGTCCTGAGCAGCTCCCCCAACAACTAACCGCCCATGAACAGCGATATTATCTAGAAAAGCATCGAATATGCTTCCGCTAACTGTATCTACGGCGACATCAAGGCCATCTTTGAATTCCGTACCGAGCACGTCTGCTACCGACTCGGTCTTGTAATCAATTACACGATCTGCTCCCAACCCTCGAACAAACTCTCCTTTAGTTTGCCCACCACAGACTCCGACTATTCTGCAATCATGCAGCTTTGCAATTTGAACAAGTAAATGTCCTAGCCCACCTGCGGCGGCGGATATTGCTACTGTTTCTCCATTCGCTAAAGCACCTGTCTGCTTAAGAGCTACATAAGCAGAAACCCCAGTTGAAGCTAAGACGAGCCATTCTGGACGAGTGTCTGGCACTTTCACAAAATATGATGCAGGTGCTGTATTCCATTGTCTGTATCCTGAGGGAAATCGAGTTGTAACAACTGCATCACCTTCAGATAAGCCGACAACACCTTCACCGCATGCTTCAACGACTCCTAGCGCTTCAACACCTGTCAAAGTAGGTAATTGCACAGAAACATAATCAACAGCGTTACGAGCAATCTGAGTGTCAAAAATTCCATTGATGCCGCAATAAAGGTTACGAACTTTAACCTCACCTAAATCAGGATCACGTAATTCTTGGCTTACTATTTTACTTGCTTCTCTAAAGGTACTGGCAAATTTCTGTAATTGAATTGCTGTGTAATTCGTATTCATGACAAGTCTCCGCGTGCTGGAAGTCCAAGAACTCCGGGATTAAGAGTTCCATTTGGATCCATCACTCGTTTGACCGCATTCAGTATCTCAATAGAAGTCTCATCGCGTGAATTCACGTAGGGATAGGTCCGGCCAATTTGAAAATGTCCGCAACCATATTTTTGAAAAATATCCAGAAGCTCTGAACGCAACAGTTTAACCAAATCAGTTGCAGCAGGGTTTTCCTGACGTTTGGTAAGCTTCTGGATATGTGAAGCCTCCATCCCGTCTTCATGTATCTCCCGCCATCCTTGTGGCCAGAAATAAACTGGTTCTATTATCAAAGCATTGGTCGACATAGATGTGAACAAAAAGCCAGTTTGCACACTCAAAGCTTTCATTTCTTCAGCATGAGCATCATATGCAGCTTGTACTTCATCAAAAATAGCCGGTGCATTCTTAAGAGAAGCTACACAATGAATAGGAACCCACGCTTCACCTGTTGGGCCAACCATACTATTTAATGCAGGAAATGGCATTGAACGAATTATTTTAGCAATTGAATTTTCGATCTTCTTTCCATTGAATTTCTGAACAATTCGTTCTGCCTCGCTCATGTCCCATTCAACGCCCGCACTTGAGCGGCCTTCACAAATGACATGAAGAGGATATTCATCAACTCCAACAATGTTTCGTCCACTTACAGCGATCTTAGAAGCGGACATAAGTCCTTTGAGTAAAGATTTTTCTTTGCCAACAACTGCCCCAAGTGTTTTCACATCAGCCGTTAAGCTGGCGCGCGTTAATCTAACTTTTGTCAAACCTGGATCAAACGCACAAAGTTCACAGGCAACTCCGGCCCGACTGAGTTCAGCCATAGCAAGCAAAAGATCTTCACCTGTCATAAAAGAAAATGACGATTGCAGGTCATGATTTGGCATTGTCATTAGACGAAGTGTAATTTCTGCCTTAACCCCCAAAGCACCACAATCACCACAGAACAATCCTGCTAAATCTGGACCAAAGTGACGATAAAACGGCTCATCACCACCAACTCCGCGCGCACCAGTTCGGATAACAGAACCGTCAGCCGCCACTACAGTCATTGCAACAACACTCTCACTAGATGTACCGTGATGAGCAGCTCCGAACATCGCATTTAATTGTGAAATACCGCCACCAATAGTCGACTTCAACCCAGACATGGGCCCCCAAAATGGCGTCCTCAAACCCAGTGGATTTAAAGCATCATTCAATTGCTTCCACGTCACTCCAGATTCCACAGTGACGGTCATATCATCACGACTAATAGATAAAATCCGGTTCATACGGCTCATATCTAAGGATACTGTTCGAGGACCGGCTGGCACATAACCACCCGTATAGCTCATTCCGCTGCCTCGCGGCGCGATAAATGCACCAGCTTTATGGCTTAACGATAAAACCTCTTGTAGCTCCTCCAGGGAACCTGGAGACACAACCATATCGACAGTATGCTCAATTGGCAGCCATATGTCTTGACTATACAAATTTCGCGTTTCTGCATCAGTTTTAACATTCTCCTCTCCTATTAGAGAGGCAATGTCCAAGGCAAGCTTGGAACCATGTATCAACGGCGCGGTGTCAGACATCTCAAAATCAACCAATTCTACAATCAAATCTCATTTGTACTAATGTTATGACATATTAATATTACGCGCAAGCACGAAAATGAGATGAATCTATTTCAGGCTAATTTTCGTGCAATCTTGGCTGCATTTTTTCCAGCAATGCCACCCAATACAACAGCAGTGGTCAATCCCATTGCAGGCAGATACCCCCAAGAAGACGGGCCAGATACAGATCTTGCTGCACCACCACCGGCGAAAAGGTTAGAAAACGAACGGCCGTCACGGCGTACAACCCTAGCCTCACTATCTATCTGTAAACCGCCCTGAGTGTGATATAGTGCACCAGTCACACGTATATAGTGAAAACTTTCAGAGAATGCTGCTACTGAGTTTGACCAATTACGTCCCAAAGAATCCTCTCCACCGTTTTCTACAGCATTACGAATTGACAGAAATGTATCTCTCAGACTCTGTTCAGATACACCCATTCGATCAGCCATGATTTCGATACTAGAAGCAGTTTGAATAACACCCAGCTTTTTTAATTCCTGCATTTCAGGAATATGCTCACATTCCCCACAAATACGGGCGTCAAAAACAACCCATCCGGTCCCGCCAGGTTGTTCCGATAAAGGCAAAACCATGCCAGCAATATCATCCGACTCGTCAGTAAAACGCCTTCCAAGGGAATTTACAATTACCCCCCCTTCTATAAGAACATTTGGAGGTACAGAGATTCCAACAGGATCCGCCAACATTGCATATCCTTGATAACTACCCATGTCTCCAACAGCCGCACCAAGACGCTCACCGATTAATACAGCGTCGCCTTCGCTACCCTCATGTCCATTAAATCGGAATGCTTTGGTTTCCGGCATGAATTTGTGCGTCATACTTTGATTTGCGCCAAACCCACCACTTGCAAGAATAAGCGCATCACATCCAATAGTTTGCGATTCACCATCTCCACCTTTAATGACAGCCCCAATAATTTCGCCATCATCACCAATGATTATATCTACCAGTTTCGTATTAAGCAGAACATCAACCTCGACATCACTTAATCGGCGATGAAACCACTGCACCATATCTTTACCAGAATGCCCCGCCCAGCCGTGTATACGAGCGCGTGAATTGCCGTAAGAAGGCTTAAATCGCAGATCAAGCGTCCATGGAAAGTTGTGACGCTGGACCAACCACTCTAAAGTTTTTGCAGATCCTTCAGATATTAACCGACTTATGACCGGATCCGCCATTCCCTTAGTCTTTTTTTGAATATCTTGAAAAAAGATTTCGGGACTATCTTCTATTCCCGCTTCTCGTTGAAAATGCGTTCCTGCAGCGCAAAAAAGTCCCTGTGACATACCTGTCGAACCAGTAGGATTGTCATCTTGCTCTATAAGCAACGGCTCTAATCCAGCATCCCTAGCTGCCAAAGCTGCCGCAGCACCGCACGCCCCGCCCCCCACAATAAGGACAGGAACTGAAAATTCAAATGTTTGCTTCATTATCGAGCTAGCTCATCGCCAAGGTCTTCAGAGGCAACATCAGTATTAGTTGCTGATGCTTCACCGCGCTGCTGAAGAACACGAAGTACACGCGATATGTATTCTTGAACCCATAAAGCTCGCTCGTCAGCAGCCTGCTTATCTGGAGTGTAATTCTCCACTTCTGCTCTCGTCAGTATTCCCTTGCTCTCAAGCAGTCGTTCAAGTGTATCTATTCGTTGCCGTGCAACTGTGAGCTCTTGCGAAACAGAAAGCGTTATAGCCAATACTGTTTCAACTTCCTCATCCAAAAACCAAGGGCGCTTACCTGCTGGTTTTGCGCCAGCTTCACGAAGTGCAGCTTCAATGCTCATTACACTTTTCCTCCGATAACATGCCAAGCAGCTTTACGTCCAAAATCTTCGCTTTCATCTTCCGCTGCATCTGGAAACAATTCTTTATCCACCACGCCTGTCACTCCGCCGTGAATAATATTTTTAGCGTCAAACCCTGCATCGACCATCTGTTGAGTTAAGTCGATTTCATGCATACGACTCCAAAAAGGCTCATTGTTATAAAATGCATCCCAATCACGCATTGTTTGCTCAAAGATCGGCATGTTTGAAGTATATTGAGGTTGTTCTACATGAAGAACAATTCCACCAGGCTTGAGAAGGCGGCGCGTTTCATTGAATATATTTCGTAGAGCACTAGAAGAAAGCTCATGTAAAAACATAGTTGTTTGAATCCAATCAAAACTTGCATCTGGAAAACGCGAAAGATCCTCACCACTTGCTTGAACGAAACGAATATTTTCAACATTAAGAGACTTAGCTCTAGCAAGCGCGTATCTAAGTACCGGTGCTCCAACATCCACCACAGTCATTTGAGCATCAGGATATGCTTCTGCAATCGGCAAAGAACTATGGCCGACTGTCCCACCGATCTCTAATATATTTTTGGGGTGAAAATCCGGTAAATTCTGCTTTACCCAATTAACTACAGCCTTCCCACCGCCATCAGAATACTTCCCGAGCAATCCTGCTGTCGTCACAAACCCAGCATGATCGTAATTAGCACCATTTGTAACATCTCCGGCAAAATACTCACTGTGGTAACTTCCAGGCATACAATGGTGATCAACGCCCGAAACATATCTTGGAATAACAATCTCGGAATCTAACTCTAACCTATCATCATCGTTTGTAAGCTCTTTAGCAATTTCAGCTAATCGTTCACGCTGGCGTATCGCAGTCCATCTACCAGCCTGTTGACGCTGCTCCATAGTTGCTCGTCGTACCGCTGACCAGAAGCAAAAAATCGAATTTTCGAGCAAAGCTTTTCTTGCCTCATGACGGTTTGAGATGCCGTGCCCATGTTTTTTTTGAAACTTTGGTTGAACTTCTGTTTCATACGCCGCCCTCACGCCAGGAACGATGCTGGTAGATAAAAAGCGATTCATTTGAGCTAAGTAATTTATTCTTTCAACTTCATCATGGCTTGTCTCAGGAAAAACCGCATGACGACCAACAACACGATAATCTGGCGGCCCCTCATATACATGTGGCGAAGATTGAGAATTTTGTTCCACGACAGGTTTCCTTTTTGGTATAATAATATAACAATATGTGCCAGACAAAACTCAATATGACAAGAGGGAGCACACTCATGAGAATTATCGTTCTATTGAATCTCAAACCTGGAAAAGATGAAGCTGACTATTTAAAGTGGGCAAAGGAAACAGATCTTCCAACTGTAAACAGCCTAGCTTCCGTCGAAAACTTCCAGATATTGAAAGCAATTTCACTCCTTGGAAATGATGGCCAGCCACCTTACCAATATATTGAGATCCTAGACATAGCAAACATGCCACTCTTCACAGAGGAAACACGCACAAATGTGATGACTAAAGTTGCAGCTGAGTTCAATGAATGGGCAACTCCAACCTTTATTATTACCGAAGACTTGAGTGATGCATCATGAGTAAACGTTTTCTAGGTAAAACAGCCGTTATTACAGGATCAGGCAGAAAAAATGGGCTTGGTGAAGCTATTGCTATAAGGCTAGCATCCGAAGGCGCAAACATAGTCTTATCCGATATCGGTAGTTCTCGAGATATGGCTACCCCAAAGAATATGATTGGTGAACAGTCTGAAATGGAGCAAATCACTGAAACACTTCAAAATCTTGGCGCGAAAGTCACTTCAAAAGTGTGCGATGTCCGAAGCCGAGATGAGGTCTTCGCACTTGCTGATCACGCAGCCAGCAGCCATGGGAGCCTAGATATTTGGGTCAACAACGCTGGTATAGGTTATATTATGAAACCGCTGTTAGAAGTCACATCTGAAGACTGGCGCGCAGTTATTGACGTAAATTTGACAGGTGCATTTTTTGGCACCCAAGCAGCTGCGACACAAATGATTCAGCAAGGCAAAGGTGGCCGCATCATCAACATAGCCAGTCAAGCAGCTAAAAGCGGCTTCCATAGCGCACAAGCCTACACCTCATCTAAGCATGGTTTAGTCGGTCTTGCCCGTTCTGCAGCTATCGAGCTTGGTGAACATGCTATAACTGTAAACAATGTCTGCCCCAACCATGTTACAACAGGACTGGGCGCTTGGCAAAATGAGTATTTTGCTGAAAAACAAGGCAAGACACTAGAACAATATATGAAAGACATGGCTTCCAGAATACCTCTAGGTCGTCCGGGCCTCCCAAACGATACGGCCAATGCAGTAGCATTTTTATGTAGTAATGAAGCAGAATATATTACTGCAGAATCCATGAATGTTTCAGGCGGTGAAGAACCACACTAGAACCACAAATAGGCGGCGGTTTTTCACCGCTGCCTATAAAAAATTTCAATTTTCTAAAACAGAAACAAGCTCTTGATGAACATCGCTGATGAGTTCGATTTTTTCTATAAAGTGAGTAAGCTTTAAGTCCGCTTCATCTATACCACCATATGACAAACATGACCTCACCTTTTCGAGGTGCTGCTCCCTAGAGAGAGGCCACTCAGGAGCCCCAAATTGTTTGTCAACTCGAACCTCAATCCTCCGACCGTTCGTAAGTTTCGCAATTCCAACCGCCGGAGCAAATGCAGACCAATCTGTGGTTCCGTCACTTTCAACAAATATCTTCTCGGATAAATTCAAAAGCTTTGGATCGTCCAAGTTAGAGCGGGTAAAGTCGGATAACGATACCCCCCCCTTATGCAAAACATTTGCACCGAGCCAAGCAAAACAAAGTCGAGCATAGCTTACACTCATACCGGAAAAGGGTCGCCTACCCACCAAACGTTCAATTAAAGGCGGCGCTCTATAAACAAACCGATCCAGTGACTCTGTTGTTAAATTTTCGCTTTCAACCAAGTTTTGGAGCGCTACTATTGCTCCATGCGCAGCCCTTCCTGTCGGAAACGGCTTCCAACTCACTTCTTGAATTCGATGATACCCTTCTTGAATCTTTAACGTAGCATCTAAATCCGCATCATTCTCAAATAACGAAAAATAGCCAAACGGTCCTTCTAACGAATTGGATGGAGCTGGAAACCCAGCAACTGCCAAATCTACAGCTTCTATTGCTGAGCGAGCTGCTCCAGCAACCTGCAAGGCAAGAGTTGGTTTTCCTTCAACATGAGCCTGCATGGTACCACTACAAAAGGACAAGGCATGCCCGAATGCTTGCCGAACAACATTATACTTCAATTGCCGCATGTGAGAAACCGCAATGACCGCACCGAAAATCCCTGCAGTAGCGGGGCGAAAGAATTTCAAACTGCCATTTACTGCAACACCTAAAGACGCAACGACTTCTACCCCCGCAATGAGAGCCGCTAAAAATTGTCGACCATCAACAGGGGCTTCACCCGCTTCAGCTAACAAAACGGAAGCAACAGAAGCCATAGGATGCGCTACGGCTGGTTCATGAACACAATCAAATTCCTGACAATGAATCTGGTAAGCATTTACAAACGCAGCATAAGGTGCGGCCAACCGCACCCCCGACCGACCTAAAAGAAAAGAAGAACCATCTCCGCAACTCCATTTTTGCGCTTGCGCACTCACAATGTCGGCTAAAGGTTCATTACGTCCCGCCACACCAACCGCCAATGTATCATGAAGAAATGTCTTCGCAGCAACACGGCTGGCATTTGATATAGCCTCCCAATGGATAGCAAGAGCGCCCTCAATCAATCTTTGGGTTGCATTTTCGCTCATAATTCAACAAGCACTTTTCCCATATGCCCGCCAGCTTCAAGGTAAGAATACGCTTCAGGCGTTTGCTCAAAAGGAAAAACTCGATCGATAACAGGCTCAATCTGATTTTCCGCTGCGGCGTTTACCAAAGCACAAAGCATCTCACGACTTCCAGCAGCTACTCCATATAGGCCTAAGTTTTTACCTATAATTGAGCCATAGTTTGCTAACCCCGTCGTCGCGGCACCCGCTAAAGCACCAATAATAGCAATACGGCCAAGTGGAGCTGCTGCATTGATTGATTGAGCTAAAGTCGCCTGTCCCGCTGTATCGACCACAATGTCTGCCCCACCGTTCAAAGCATCAAAAACAGCAGCTCCCCACTCAGGGGTTTCGCGATAATTCACAGTTACATCTGCACCCAGATTCTTCACAGCATCCAGTTTTTCATCACTAGAGGATGTAACGCACACTTTTGCTCCGTGCATCTTGGCGATTTGCATGGCAGCAATAGAAACTCCACCAGTTCCAAGCGTTACAACTTTGTCACCAGCTTTAATTTTACCAATTTCTACCAATGCATTCCAGGCTGTCAGTCCAGCAGCAGATAAAGGTACCACTTGTTGATCGCTAAGGGAATCAGGAACCTTAACCAAAGCGCTTGCAGGTATTGATACAAACTCAGCTAACCAACCATCTTCGGTAACACCTACATCACGCGCAAAAACAGCTTGAAAAAAAGGACCTCGGCTCCAAGACACAAAGTGAGGTGCGATAACGCGATCACCTTTAACAAATCCAGTTACATCCGAACCAACTTCTTCGACGCAACCAACACCTTCAGAGTTAGGAATTCGGTCTGCAGGACGTTTAGGTCCATATTCACCACAAATAATCCTAACATCGCGATGATTTAAACAAACCATCTTCACTCGGACAATTACGTTGCCTGGTGTCACTTTTGGCTCAGGCACTTCAACTGCAGTTAAAGACGAAATCCCAGCCTGCGCTCCAATGTGATATGCTTTCACGACGTTCCTCAATTCTAGACTAATATCAATTTTTGCGGCTTCTGGCTAAATTCGCCAGAATTAGCATCATTTGTATTATAAGTATACCAATTGAAGCTTTGTGTCACTAGTGGTGTGAATTTAATCGAGACATCTTTGAAAGTATTATTTTGTAAATTAACTTCAATCGTCTAAAGCCGATCCATGCAACTCAATTCGGATGTTAAATTTATCAGCTCTATAATTGGCGACAGTAACGAGAAAAGGTTGCTCATCCTTATCATAAACTGTTCGACCTATTCGCAACAATGCATCGCGAGGCTCAAGTTCTAAAGCATCTGACAGGCGTGCATCAGCTAAAATAGCGCCAATAGTCTGCTCTGCCCGTTCAGCTTTATAGCCAGCAAAATCGAGGACTTTAAGAATCGGCATTTTGGACAAATTAATCGCGGTGATATGCTCAGCTAGACGAGCAGGAACATAACTCACGACATGCCCAAGCGGCTGCCCATCCATGCACCGAATACGAATAGCACGTACGACAGGCTCGCCTTTTTTTAACTGTAAAGCGCTTGCAATGGTAAGACTAGGAATCTCCTTGACAACCTCAACAACATTAACAGTGGTGCCTGCTCCCAGAGCCATAAGCGAGTCGAGCGCCTGATTTATATCACCTTCTATAGGTTTAGCAGGTGATCTAAAGATAACCCTAGTTCCAAGCCTTCTACGACGTTCCACAAAATTGTTCTGAGCCAATTCATTAAGAACCCGACGCGCTGTTATCCGCGAGACGCTGAATAATTCTGTCATTTCTTGCTCAGTAGGAAGGACACTACCATATGGTCTCTGGCCACTCAGTATTTCGTCACGAATCTGCAAATATATCTGATGATAGAGCGGCATCGGTGCATCTCGATCTACGACGGTTTTGCGTTCACCTAGATCTTTAGGTCTCTCATCCCTAACCACGAATTCCCACTCCTTATATCAATATTTCGTCCCCCATTATATTAATTAAGGAATCGAACCACTTCCATCAATCATTCATTCTAAATATCGATTGAGATGTCATTCATATATTACATATAATATAGATAAATAAACAACAATGTTACCCAGAAGATTGGTCCATCCAGATTGTAAGGCCACAGAAAAAGCTTGAAATAATCCAGTTACTCGAAATTCAAGTGTTTCTACTTTTACCAGATATTGCAGCAAAAACTGAATACGCAGCATCTAGTACATTCGTTCCAGGACCAAAGATATCTGTAACACCAGCCTCTTTTAAAAAACTGTAATCTTGTTCTGGAATTACTCCTCCAACAAATATTTTTATATCTTCTCGACTTAACTTCTTAAGAACATCTATTAATTCTGGAACCAACGTCTTGTGCCCGGCGGCTAACGAAGAAATACCAATAGCATCAACTTCACTGATAATTGCAAGCTCAGCGACTTCATCTGGTGTTGAGAATAGATCTGTCATGTTCACCCCAAATCCCAAATCAGCAAAAGCGGTCGCAATAATTTTTGCGCCACGGTCATGTCCATCTTGCCCCATTTTTGCGATCAAAATTCGTGGTGCTATGCCCTTTTCATGCTCATATTTTTGTATATTAGCTTGAATATTTATATAAATGGGATCTTCTTTAAATGCATCTGAATACACGCCCTTTATCACACGTGTAATAGGTTGGTGCCGCCCAAACACGTCTTCCAAAGCGTTAGAAATTTCACCCAATGTAGCCCTCGCTCTCGCGCACTCAACGGCCGCTCTTAAAATGTTTCCATTCCCGTTTTCAGCGATATATTTCAACTTTTCTAACGTTGAGTTACATGCTTGTGAATCTCGAACAACCTTTACTTTATTTATACGACTAATTTGGCTTTTACGAACAGCTGCATTATCTATTTCAAGAATATTAATCGGATCTTCTTCTTCCAACCGATATTTATTCACCCCGATAACAACATCTTCCCCTTTGTCGACACGGGCTTGTCTCTTCGCAGCGGCCTCTTCAATCTTCAGTTTCGGCAAACCTTTTTCAATAGCTTTCGTCATGCCACCTTCAGCTTCAATCTCATTGATCATATCCCATGCCTGATCAACTAAGCCTTGTGTAAGTGCCTCAACATAAAATGACCCTCCCAACGGATCTACCACGTCAGTCACACCTGTTTCATGTTGTAAAATCAATTGAGTATTGCGAGCAATCCTAGCTGATGTTTCAGTTGGCAACGCAATAGCTTCATCGAAACTATTTGTATGCAATGATTGAGTGCCACCTAAAACTGCTGCCATTGCTTCGTAAGCGGTTCGCACAACATTATTGTATGGATCTTGTTCCGTCAAAGAAACCCCAGAGGTTTGACAATGCGTCCTAAGCATTTTTGATCTTTCAGATTTTGCTCCTAGATTTGTCATAATCTTTGACCATATCTGACGTGCAGCCCTTAATTTGGCTGCCTCCATGAACACATTCATGCCTATACAGAAGAAAAAAGATAAACGCCCAGCAAACGCATCAATATCCAAACCTTTCTTCTTAGCTTCCCTTACATACTCCATTCCATCTGCAAGTGTAAAAGCCAACTCTTGCGCCAATGTAGCCCCTGCTTCCTGCATATGATACCCAGAAATGGAAATGGAATTATATTTGGGCATGTCTTGAGAAGTGTATTCGATGATGTCCCCAATAATCCGCATGCTAAACTCAGGCGGGTAAATAAACGTATTCCTCACCATAAACTCTTTAAGAATGTCATTCTGGATCGTTCCCGAGAGCCTAGAGCGATCAACACCTTGCTCTTCCCCTGCAACAATAAACATTGCTAACACAGGTATAACTGCACCATTCATAGTCATTGAGACAGACATTTCATCCAACGGAATACCGTCAAACAATATTTTCATGTCTTCTACAGTATCAATTGCAACGCCGGCTTTCCCTACATCACCTGCAACTCGAGGATGATCAGAATCATATCCTCGATGAGTTGCTAGATCGAATGCAACTGATAATCCTTTTTGACCAGCTTTTAGATTTTTTCTATAAAACGCATTACTCTCTTCAGCGGTAGAAAATCCAGCATACTGGCGGATCGTCCATGGTTGATTCGCATACATAGTGGCGCGTACACCACGCGTATAAGGTTCAAATCCCGGCAGTTCTTTTTCAATGGAATCTGGAACATCTCGTTTCGTATAAACTGGTTTTATCTTAATCCCTTCAGGAGTTGTTTTATTCAAGTCATCAATTTCGCGTCCCCGCAACTCTTTAGCACCCAGCTCATACCAATCTTCTAATGTTGGGACGTTCATTTCACGAACTCCATAATAACATCATCCACCGCTAAATTCTCACCAGATTTGACGCTTATTTTGGATATGACGCCTTTCCTCTCCGCACGCAGAGTATTTTCCATTTTCATCGCTTCAACAACCGCAAGTGCCTGACCATCTTGTACTTCTTGCCCCTCATCGACGAGAATAGACACAACAACTCCCGGCATTGGACATAATAGCAAGTCCGAAGTATCCAGCGGCATTTTTATAGGCATTAATTTTGCCAATTCACCGCCACGTTCCGTTCTTACTTTGACATCATATTCACATCCACGATGCCATATAAAAAAACCTTCAGGGCGAGGTTTAACATGGAAGCTGAAGCTCTCCCCATCGACGACAGCTTGCATCAGAGGCTGACCAGGTGACCAGTCTGTTGATATCTGATGATATTGAGAGTTTTCAACACCTTCATCTGTTATTTGGGAAACATATCGACCATCTTTACGATCAATATCTATATTTAAGGCCTGATCACCAACCTCCACTTTCCAACATTGAGAAACTTGTCGATGGTGATTAGCTATGCTCCCAGATATTTGAGCTGCTCTCTGTTCTTTGAGCATCTGCATCAATGTGCAAATCGCGCCAATTTTTCTCTCACTATCTTTAGTAGACACCCCTCCTTCAAAACCATCGGGGTATTCTTCGGCGATAAAAGCTGTCGTTATATTTCCACTTTCAAAGCGAGGGTGGTCATACACAGCCTGCAAGAAGGGAATATTGTGACCAATTCCTTCAAGTTCAAATATATCAAGTGCAGACCTCATTGCCCTTATACTTTCTGCTCTTCCTTTTCCCCACGAACATAGCTTTGCGATCATTGGATCATAGAACATCGAAATTTCACCGCCTTCATATACGCCGGTATCATTTCGAATAATCGTACCATCCATATACAAACCTTCTTGAGGCGGCCTGTATCTTTTTAAACGACCAATAGATGGTAAAAAATTACGGTATGGATCTTCAGCATAAATGCGGCTTTCCATCGCCCAACCATTTAATTTCACATCACTTTGTTTAATGTTCAATTCATCGCCATTAGCTGAGCGGATCATTTGTTCCACAAGGTCCACTCCAGTAATCAACTCTGTCACCGGGTGTTCAACTTGAAGCCTTGTATTCATTTCTAAAAAATAGAAATTTTTGTCACCATCAACAATAAACTCAACAGTACCTGCACTGTCGTAATTAACTGCACGCGCTAGAGAAACAGCTTCTTCACCCATAGCTTTACGTGTAGCTTCGTCCAAAAATGGAGATGGCGCTTCTTCAATTACTTTTTGGTTGCGGCGCTGGATAGAACATTCACGTTCACCTAAATAGATGATGTTTCCATGCTTATCACCCAATACTTGAATCTCTATGTGTCGAGGCTGAGTTACAAATTTTTCGATAAAAATCCGGTCATCGCCAAAGCTGCTCTTGGCTTCGTTTTTAGAAGACTGAAAACCCTCTCTCGCTTCTTCATCATTCCAAGCAATGCGCATTCCCTTACCACCGCCACCGGCGGAGGCTTTAATCATTACCGGATATCCAATTTTATTAGATATTTTAACAGCGGCATCTGAGTTCTCGATCAAGCCCATATGTCCCGGCACCGTTGAAACGCCAGCTTGTTGAGCCAATTTTTTTGATGTTATTTTATCCCCCATAGCTTCGATAGCTTTGGGGTTTGGCCCAATAAAAGCGACCTTCAATTTGGCAAGCTTTTTCGAGAACTCAGAATTTTCAGAGAGGAAACCATATCCAGGGTGCACAGCATCTGCACCCGATTGTTTAATCGCCTCTATAATCTTATCAATCACAATATATGATTGATTAGCCGGTGGTGGGCCAATATGAATAGCTTCATCGGCCATTTCAACATGTAGTGCATTTTTGTCTGCGTCAGAATAAACAGCAACGGTTTTAATTCCCATTTTTTTAGCTGTTTTGATGACCCGACAAGCAATTTCACCTCTATTTGCAATGAGTATTTTCTTAATCATAGAGGTAAATTTCCGTGTTTTTTCCATGGGTTACTGATTTTCTTATCTTTCAGTAATGCAAATGCCCGACTAATCCGCCGTCTCGTGTTATGTGGTTGAATGACGTCATCAATGTAACCACGCTCAGCTGCCCTAAATGGAGACAAAAACGTCTCTTCAAAGTCAGCAATATGCTGGGCTGTTTTGTCTTCATTTTTTAGATCCTGACGATGCAAAACTTCAACAGCCCCTTTAGCGCCCATAACTGCGATTTGAGCAGTCGGCCAAGCATAGTTGATATCCCCACGCAAATGCTTGGATGCCATTACGCAATAAGCACCCCCAAACGCTTTACGCGTAATCACTGTCACCTTAGGAACAGTCGCTTCACCATATGCATATAGGAGTTTGGCACCATGTTTGATGACGCCGCCATACTCTTGAGAAAGCCCAGGTAAAAATCCAGGCACGTCTACGAATGTTAAAACTGGAATTTCAAAACAATCACAAAAACGAACAAACCTTGCAGCTTTACGTGACGCATCACTATCAAGGCATCCTGCCAATACTGTTGGCTGATTAGCAACGACTCCAATTGTCTGCCCCTCAATGCGAACAAACCCACAGAGTATGTTTTTCGCAAAGTCTGCCTGAATTTCAAAAAAGTCGCTTTCGTCAGCCACTTTCTCTATCAGTTCACGCATATCGTAAGGAAGGTTAGGATTTTCGGGTACAAGCGTATCTAGACTGTCTTCAATCCGGTCAGAACAATCAAAGAAAGGTCGACTTGGCGTGCCCTCTCTATTGTTGAGAGGTAGAAAGTCAAACAATCGCCGAATCTCGGCGATAGCCTCCATATCATTGTCATAGGCTCCATCTGCAACTGACGATTTGGACGTATGCGTTTTTGCGCCCCCCAATTCCTCAGCTGTTACGACTTCATTGGTGACAGTCTTGAGAACATCAGGCCCGGTTAAGAACATATATGAACTATCACGAACCATAAAAATGAAATCCGTTAACGCAGGCGAGTAGACCGCTCCTCCAGCTGATGGCCCCATAATTACACTTATTTGCGGGATAACGCCCGAAGCAAGTATATTGTTCTGGAAGACATCGCTATATCCAGCGAGTGCTGCTACCCCTTCTTGAATCCTCGCTCCACCGGAATCGCTAAGACCAATAATAGGTGCGTTATTTTTAAGAGCCATTTCTTGAATTTTGCAGATTTTTTTTGCGTGCGTTTCAGATAAAGAACCTCCATAAACGGTAAAATCTTGCGCATACACAAACACTTTTCGCCCGTTGATCGTTCCCCATCCCGTAACAACGCCATCACCGGGGATATGGCTTTTATCCATACCAAAATCTGTTGAACGATGTTTGATGAACATATCAAACTCTTCAAAGCTATCGACATCAAGCAATAGCTCAAGGCGTTCGCGTGCTGTCAATTTCCCTCTGGAGTGCTGGCTGTCTATCCGCGTTTTGCCTCCACCAAGACGAGCCTCTTCGCGACGCACCGATAATTGCTCAAGTATAGATTGCATACAAATCTCCAGATCCAACTATCCGAGACGTTAATGCGCACAAGGTTAAAGGAAGAGCTTTTTCTTGCGTAATTGCATTTTTGTTGATTTAACTCAATTAACAAAAGTTGATGTACGCGAGTATTATGAAAAAACCTAAATTATTCATTGGTCACAAAATCCGAGAAGCTCGGTTAAAAAACCAGATGACGCAAAAAGCATTCGCGGAAGCTTTGAATGTCTCAACAAGTTATCTAAACCAACTTGAAAACAACCAAAGGCACGTTACCGCAGGGATATTGCTCGCACTTGCTCAAACGTTTGGACTAGACCTTAAAACTTTGGGAGGGCGTGAAAGCGACATCCTCTTCAATGAACTTAAGGAAGCTTCAAAGGATGAACTCTCTCATTTGTCGGAAATAACGGAGAGAGAGTTAGCACTCGCCGTTAAACATGCCCCCCAATTTGCGGCGGCTTATTCTCAACTTTACAAAACAGCAAACCAACTAAAACACTCATTGATAGAATTTGACCAAGCAAAAGCTGATTTGGGGTTATTCCCCACACCATATGAAGAAGTCAGAGATTATTATCACTCAATAGACAATTACATTGATGAGATTGACAAAGAGGGTGAGAAACTTTCTCAGATAACACATGATCCAACACTGCCAATATTTGATAGATTACAAAAATATCTACAAGACACCCATCAAATAAAGGTCATCTTTGGTGGCAGTGCTGATTACCCAAATTCTATTCGTTATTTCGACACATCGACAAAAACACTCCACTTAAACCCTTCCCTCCCTCGCTCTAGTCAAACCTTTCAAATCGCGTTCACCATTGCCCTGATTGAGCAAGACCAACTGCTAGACCAAATATTATCAAAACTAGAATTCAAGCATGAAGAATCCTATCAAATCTGCCGAATTGGACTGGCAAACTACTTTGCGGGAAGCGTTCTTCTTCCCTATGAAAGCTTTCTCGAAAGAGCCAGGCTCGAACGATATGATATAGACCTACTTCGTCATCACTTTGGTGCCAGTAGAGAACAAGTTTGTCACCGACTATCAACATTACAAAGACCTGGAAATTTGGGAATTCCATTCTTCTTTGCTAGAATCGATCAAGCCGGAAATATAACAAAACGCCATAGCGCAACCAAATTGCAATTTGCCCGATTTGGCTCTGCTTGCCCTCTGTGGAATGCTCACCAAGCCTTTAGCTCAGGCTCTGAAATAATTCGACAACTCGCCCAAACAAGTGACGGAGAACAATATCTCAGTTTCGCATTTGAAGTACAATCAAGGTCTGGTGGCTTCAAGGACCCCGTAAGGCGTCACGCGCTCACATTAGGCTGTGAGGTAAGTTATCTTAATCAAATCGTCTATGGCGATGGCCTAGATGCAAAAAATGAAGACAATTTCGATCCAATCGGTATTTCATGTAGGACTTGCGAACGCAAAAAATGCCACCAAAGATCCATTCCTCCATCAAGACATCAATTCAACGTCAATATTAATCAGAGAAACCTATTGCCATACGAATTATAGGGCGTTGCCTGACAGGAACGTATGAACAGAATATTTTTAAATGAAGATTTCTAAAAACTGATACGATGAAAACATACACCGTCTATTTTAAACTACCACTAAGACTAGAAAAGTTTGACTTTGATAATAACAAATACCGACAATTGAAAGGTAGAAAAAACATTTACCAAGCCGCCGCGCAATTTTGTCTCAGTATCCTTCAATTGATTGATTTTTCACTCCATATACGCTTTCTATGTCCTAAAAAGGATGAGTTTTTTACAAATACACAAGAAGGCTCATTTATAAAATAACAAATAAAAACAATCGGGACGATAAATTATGGGCTTCACATTCAAAACAACACCTCAGATTCGATTTGAACGAAATGGTGCCGCAAATATAGGTGCACTTGTGAAAAGCCGAATGTCACGCCCTCTTTTTGTGACAGATAAAGACATTCTAAAATTTGGTTTGGCTGAAACAGCCTTCAACAGCCTCAAGGAAGCTGGGGTTGAATTTGAGGTTTTTGATGGCGTGGTCGCTGATCCACCTGAAGCTGTGATAAAAGAGGCAGTCGAATTTGCCAAAACACACAACACGGACGGCGTGATTGGTTTAGGAGGTGGCTCATCATTGGATACAGCCAAACTCATCGCTGTACTTTTGAAAGGCAAACAATCCCTTCACGATATTTTTGGTGTTGATCAAGTTGAAGGCGACCGATTACCCTTAATTCTTCTTCCGACAACAGCAGGAACGGGCAGTGAAGTGACTGCTATTTCAATTGTGACAACAGAAGATGACCGTAAAGTCGGCATTGTGTCAGATCAACTCTATGCTGATGTGGCTATCGTGGACCCAGTGCTGACAATGACAGCTCCACGTAAGGTCACAGCAGCCACAGGTATAGATGCGATGGTACATGCCATCGAAGCGCATACATCTGTTAGATTGCGTAACCCTTTATCATCGACATTGGCCAAACAAGCCTTACAATTGATGTCAGCCAATTTAATCAAAGCATGTGACACTCCAGATGATATCGAAGCCAGAGAGGCTATGTGTATTGGAGCAACTTTAGCTGGGCAGGCATTTGCAAATGCACCGGTCGGCGCAGTCCACGCAATGGCATACCCGCTGGGTGCTTTATTTCATGTGCCGCATGGCGTTTCCAACGCGCTCATGCTCTCTCCTGTTCTAAAATTCAACTGTGAGAAAGCAGCCGAACAATATGCAGAATTAGGCCCTTATGTCGGTGTAAAAGCAGATGCGGATGCGTTTGTTGAAAAGATGATTGATCTTTGCAAACAAAGCGGTGTGCCACTCAAATTGCGAGATGTAGGCGTCAATCACAATGACTTACCGCGTATGGCGGAAGATGTGATTGCAAATACACGCCTCATGCAAAACAACCCCAGAGAAATGAGCTATGAGCAAGCATTGTCTCTGTACCAAGAGGTGCTTTGAGAGAATGGCTGGCCTATATAAAGGCCAGCCAATTACTATTATCTATTTGAAATAAATACGATTATAAAATCCTAAATGAGCTCACCATATCAAATTGATAAAGTGATCTGAGCTGTTTTCTAAAACTTCTGAACATGCTCAGGTAGTGCGCCAATTTGAGGAATTTCAATTTCTCGGACCATTCCTTTATGACGTTCTATCGCCCAAATTTTACGGGTATTTTTATCGGGAGAGAATGAGAAAGCCTGCGCCTCAGATTTCAGCTGAATTGTCGCCACATGTATCATGGTTGGCCCCATAGTCGGCATAGCCAATACATACATTTCCGGTTTATCATGCCCAAGAATATATAATAATCCGTCCGGTCCTAGAGCACCACCAGAAGCCGCATAAGGTGCCATTAAATCAGAGGCGTTTTTTGGGAACATCCAACCACCGGTGCGTCTCCATTTTTTATCAAAGGTTACAACGCTGGAATATTCATACCCCTTATGAGCAAGCCCGCCATTTTTAGAATAGTGAGCAAAACCAGCAATATAGCCATCTTCAATTTCGTCAAACCATGTCAACGACCCCTCATCCCGCATTCCCAAAGAATGTGTTTGGATGTGCTTTAAGGTTGTCGCATCAAAAATTTCAATTGATGATCCCATAGGGGTTTGAGAGTAATTTGAGTTCGCACACCAGATTTTTTCATAGCGTACATAACAAGAATTCATATGCCGGATCAGCCCTTTATGAGGTGCAGTAAATCGTGCAACGATTTGCCCAGTATCACGGCGGTATTTTCCAATCACAGTGTTATCTATCGGATAGAAAAAATCAGCATCCACTGCGACCCCTTGATCAGCTTCCGGAGCAACATATTCTCTCAAAGTTGTAGCGACAAATTGTTGAACTGGTGGTGGAGAATAGGTGGTGATGTCTTCAAGTTCTGTGATTGTGGTATCAAATGTTTGTTGAATTGGTGTCGAGGTTGTGCAGGCAGCAACCCCAAACGCAGCTATCAAGACAATTAAACGATGCATTGCAAATTCCTAAAAAAGTAACCCACCCCGATTCCGGGGTGGGATGATATTTTAATCGTTCGATTTAGAAGCCGTAGCTCAATCCAACATACACAGTACGACCCACATATTCAGCTTCAGTATTGCGAAGTTCAGATCTGCCTTGGAATTCAGTTGTCGGTTCGTCATTCAGGTTCACACCTTCAACAAAGACTTTGAAATTTTCCATGACTTCATATGATGCTTTTGCATCCCAACGACCAAACTCACCTTGATCCAAATTAAAGTCTGAATCTGATAAATTAATATCAGTTGCAAAGCTATCATTGTAAGCATAGCTCACTGAAGCATCGATACCGTGGTTTTGATAAAAAGCAGAGAATGCGTAGGAACGTTCCGCCTGATTTAGCAATGGCAAAGTTTCACCATTCACTTCCGTTTCACCATCAAGGAATGTTGCAGAAACAGATGCACCAAAACCGGCTAGCGATGCAGGCAAGAAATCATCAAATTGAGTTTGAGCAATAAGCTCAAGACCTTTCAATTCACTTGAACCTGCATTTTGAGTTGTAGACACATTCAGCTCTTCAAGCCCAAGACCATCTACATCAATAGCACCGTTCAACCCACGAGCTGCAAGCGCTGCATTGATTTCAGAAACACCATTATATTTTTCGGAAAGACCAACAATGTCATTGGAGATATCCTTTATAAATACAGAAGCTGAAAGCAAAGTAAGTTCGTTTGGATACCACTCAATAGATGCATCATAATTCCAAGAAACACGTGCCTCTAGGTCTGGATTACCAATATTAAGAGACCCTTGCCCTGCTTCATCTGAGAAGGAAGAACGCGGTGCAATTTGATCAAATTCAGGACGCCCCAGCGCACGTGTCACAGAACCGCGAACTTTCAGGCTATCGGTAACATCCCAATTGGCTAACAATGCTGGAAGTATGTTGATGTAATCACCACCATCCTCAACTTCTTGAGCGTTGCCATCAACAAAGAGATATCCTGAGCTATCAATGTCTGTGGCTTCTACGCGAACACCACCGATTAACTCAACACCGCCAAAATCATGACTTCCCATCACATAACCAGCTAATACGTTTTCAGTTATGCCATAATCAGATGCAAATTCAGATGAGAAATTATTGCCTTCGTTTAGTTCAAAAAATTCTGCATTATTTGGGTCTGCAATAAATGCATTCATTGCATCGATATCCATAAGGATATTAGGACGACAACCACTTTCAATACAGTTTGTGAATGCACCATTTGTGAAACTATCTGATGATCCCAGATTCAGATCGGATGCGCCGCCATCATAACGTGTGAGACTGTAATCCCATTCACGTTCAGTGCTTCGATACTTCATACCCGTTTTAAATTGGGTTTGATCATTCATGTCCCAAGTGACATTAAATTGCGCAGCAAGCGTGTCTTCTTCCATAGAACTATTTTGAAAGCGCGCACGGTCAAAATTGATAAAGCTTGGATCTTGGCGGTCCGGTGTACCAGCATCAGGTGTGATGGTGACGAGACCATCGCCATTGATTGTGAAAGTGTTTGGACCAAAATCCTCACCAGTTTCCCATTCCCAATAGGAATAAGGCTCTTCTAAGCTATTGGAACCAGAGTTTACTTCATAATCTATAGTCAAAGCATCTACGATATTCTCACCACCAATAGCAAAAGTGAAAACTTCTTTTTCAGGTTTTTCTAGGCGAATATTGGCTTGGATAGCGTTTTCACCAGACGTTCCTGATTCAGCACTTGTGAACACAATATCATTGTCAAAAACTTCGGCATAACGATTGCGGTGCTGAAACTCTTCCCAAGTTGCATAAAACCCACGTGCGAAATATTTTGAGTTATCTGTCGGACGAAACTCAAGAACCCCATTTAGGTTTAAACGCTTACGTCCAATAACATAGTAATTGTTCTTAACAGCTTCAGGCGCATATCCACCTACAGAATTTGCCGCTGCATCAGCATCATATTTTGCCCAATCATCCTGATAAAAACCAGGCGCAATATATTCACGGTCTGAAAGAGAGCCAGCAATCAACCATCCAAATTTTTTATCATCAGTCTTACCAGCAAGAGTGGCATCCAAACCATACGGGTTTGTTCCACCATATGCGTTATCTTGTGGTTCAATTTCTTCAAACCCGTAACGAACATTTGCATAACCATAGAAGTTTTCTTCACGGTCAAACGGAGATTTTGTCTCGACATTAACCGTACCACCAATACCTTGTGCATCCATGTCAGGTGTTGGGGCTTTGATCACCTGAACAGCGCCCAGCACACCGCCGGCAATGATATCTAGAGGCGCTTGACGCCCACCGCCTTCGACTTCTGGGGACCCAAGGTTTGCACCATTAATTGTGACATTATTAAGCGATGGGTTGATACCGCGAATTTGAACATAACGCCCCTCACCTTTTTCAACGAGCATGGATACACCCGCAAGCCTGTTTAGGCTTTCACCCACATTCTTATCTGGCAATTGACCAAGTTCATCCGCACTTAAAGCCTCAATGATTTGAGATGCGTCGCGCTTGTCCATGATGCCCTGCTTACGTGAAAGAAGAGAACCTTCAATCACAATCGTGTCCATCATTGATGTTTCGTCTTCTGTGGACTGAACGTTCTCTTGCGCGAAAGCGGGCAAGGTAAAAGCTGTAGAAAGCGCTAAAATAGATGTTTTAATCAGAGCCGTCTTCAAGACTAGGTTTTTCTTAGACATGGTATCCCCTCAGGTATAAATCAGAGCGGATCAATCGCGCTCCAACCTTTAAGACGGAAGGAATTTCGCGATCTGTTTGACAGTTTTATGAAATGAAGTTTCGACCTCACGGATCAGAAAAATTCTAAAACCCGTAGCTCAACCCAAGATAAACAGTGCGTCCTACATATTCATGCTCAGTGTTCCAGCTTTCTCGACTGCCCTGAAACTCTGTTGTGGGTTCATTGTTGAGATTAACGCCTTCAAGAAATAATTTGACCCCATCGTTAAACGTGTATGAGAGCTTAGCATCCCAACGCCCAAATTCGCCTTGGCTTAAATTATCGTTTGGATTGTCATGATCAAAACGCGTCAGATAACTGTCATTATAGGCATAGGAAATGGAGGCATCTGTCTTTTTATTTTGGTATAAGAAAGACAATGCATATGTGTGATCAGCTTGATTTAGCAATGGAAATGATTGCCCATCAATTATTGTTTCGCCATCTAAAATGGTTGCATTTGCCGCTATGCTAAAACCACGAAAGAGGGATGGAAGGACAGAATCCAACCTTGTATTTAGCCCTAATTCTATGCCGGTCAAACGGCTACTTCCAGCATTGATAAATGATTGTATTTGTAGATTATCTAATCCACTTATCTGGGCATCGCTAATAATGTCTAATCCGCGCACATTCAATTCTGAACGAATATTATCTTCGCCGGCAATTGTTTGTGAAATCTCTACAATGTCGTCAGAAATATCTTTGTGAAACACATTCACATACAGCAATGACAAATCATTTGGATACCATTCAAAAGATGCATCATAATTCCATGATACACGCGCACTGAGATCAGGATTTCCTATCTGTAAGACTTCTCCTGCCTCATTCTCATACAAGTAAGAACGAGGTGCGATATCTGTATAATCTGGACGCCCTATTGCGCGAGATACGCTGGTGCGGACAAGCAGATTATCGTGCAAATTCCAAGTCGCGATAAGACTTGGCAACCAATTTGTATAATTGTCATTCTGTTTGATTAGTTTAGCTTCACCATCTGAAAGCAAATAGCCGGATGTTTCTACTTGCGTTGATTCAACGCGTAGCCCTGCAATTATATCAACAAATGAAATCGCCTTTTTACCCATAAGATATAGCGCAAAAACATCTTCCTCTACCATGTAATCAGATGAAAACTCAGCCTGAAACTCCCCTTCTTCATCAAGCTGAAAATAGATAGAATTTGCGGCGTCAGCATAGAATGCTTCTAAGGCGTTGATGTCCAATAATATGTTGGGGGCGCAAAGGCTCTTATTGCAGTTTTCAAACGCGCTATGTGTGAAATTTGAGGAAGTTGCCAGATTCAATTGCGATATTCCAGAGAGGTAAACCGGCTCTGAGAAATCTCGTTCACGGTGCGTTGAGCGATATTTAATGCCCGTTTTCAATGATGTATCAGCGCTGGAGAACCATTCTAAATCTCCACGAAAAGATGAAGATGTCTCCTTCATCTCACTTTCCAAACGATCAAGCGTCTCTAATTTAAAATAAGTCGGTGATTGTCGGTCCAACGCTTCTTCTTGCGGCGTCAGATGCACAATCCCTTTTGCATCTATGATGAAACTTTCTGGACCAAGAATAGGATCTGTTGCAAACTTCCAAAATACATTTGGTTCGGATATCTGATTCTGGTTTGAGTTCAATTTATAACTCAAAACGAGGTTATCAAGATGATGTTCACCACCGCCAGCAATGGAAAATATCGTCTTTTTTGGTTCTTCAAGCCTCAGGTTTAGATTTGCGGCTACATTCTCCACTTCGCCAGTAGTAGGCGTAGTGAAGCTAAGCTCTTGTCCCAAAACTTCTTCATAGCGATTGCGATGCTGAAACTCCTCCCAGCGCGCCCAAAATGTTGTGGCATAAAATCTGTTTGTGTCATTTGGCCGATATTCTAAAACGCTGTTCAAATTGCGTCTTTTGCGGCCAATCACATAATAATTATTTTTGATCAGATTCGGAATTGTCCCAGTCTTATCTCCTGTTTCAGACCTGATCTGAGACCAATCATCTTGGTAAATACCTGAAGCAACATATTCTCTTTCAGACATGGCTCCCGAAAATAACATCCCCCACTTTTGATCGCTGGATTTTGTCGACAATGTCGTTTCCAAAGCAAACGGATCAGACCCTCCATACGAATTCTCTAATGCTGAAATCTCTTCAAACCCATATTTAGCAGATACTTGCCCATCAAAATGACTGCTGCGGTCAAAAGGTGATTTTGTTTCGACATCCAACGTTCCACCGATACCCTGCCCATCCATATCGGGTGTTCGGACTTTTCGGATAACAACGCCGTCAACCACACCACTGGCAATCATATCCAATGGTGCCTGACGACCGCCGCTCTCTGTCTCTGGCGAGCCAATATTGGTTCCGTTTAGGGTTATATTATTAAGTGTTGGGTTGATGCCGCGAATTTGGAAATAACGTCCCTCTCCCTTTTCAACCAACATAGATACGCCAGGAAGCCGATTTATACTTTCACCGATATTGTTGGAGGGAATCTGTCCCAATTCATCGCTAAAGACACTTTCAGTAATTGTATCACTTATGCGTTTGTTTTTCAGTGATCGAATATTTGACAGCATACTCCCCTTAAGGAGAACTGTATCCAGCACAAGTGGATCTAACCCTGTAAGAGCGATTGCTGAGCTCTGATCATTACCCTTATTGGCTAAAATTTCTGAGGGAAGCTGTGGGGCACTATTCTCTTCAGAATCTATTGTAATAGCTTCAATTATGTAAGAGCCAAGCTTATCTTGGTGAAATCGTAATTGAGAGCCAGACAGGGCAGCTTCTAAAGCTTCTTGCGTCGTGAACTGCCCCACAACATAACCATTTGTTTTGTGGGCGGTGTCCTTATTCCTAAAAACCACATCAACATCATAGATCTTGGCAATTTCAAGGAGTTGGTCTGACAATAAGTCAGGCTTTAAATCTAACCAAACTGTATCTTCTGCATGAGCAGGCAAAACAACATTGATACAAACGACACTCGCCGCCAGAAATAAATTCCGAAACATGCAAAGCCCCTCTTACATGCCTCTTATTATTCCAGAACTGTGTCAGTTATTTATCAGTCGCTTCGGTTCTTGAAATTTCGACCTCTCCTAGTGTGTTTTTATGCACGTCGAGGCTGAAAAGCTCAGCTAAAGTATCAGAGAAAGCGTCTGGACCAGTAATTTCATACACGCCGGATACTTTCTCTGCTCCTAAATCAGGGTCATTCAGGATAATTCCGGCCTCAAAATAGCGATTAAATTCATCCACGACTTCAGAAAGCGACACATTGTCGAAATAGAGTTTATTTTCTCGCCACAGCGCGATTTTGCTTTCATCGATTGGGGCCAACTCCAAACGTCTGTCTTTCAAATCAAATGAAGCAATATTCCCCCTGCCAACCGCTGTGACCACATCATCATAATGTATCTCAACCGAACCAGTTTCAACGCTTAGGTCTACTTTGTTCTCCTGTTTATCAATTTCAAAAGACGTCCCTTTAACGACGAACTGCACGTCACCGGAATCAATGATGAATGGTTTGGATTTATCATGAGCGACATCCAAAAACACGCGACCACTCTTTAACGCCATCAAACGAGAGGATGATGACTGTTCAAAAATAGCTTCGGACTTACTGTCCAACCAGATACGGCTCGTATCCGCCAGTTCGTAATTATCAACTCTGCTTTGGGTTGCCTCCAGATGTATTGGAGCCTGTTGGTCATCGTTTCTGCCAATTTGAGGCACGAGAATGATAGCTATCGCTAATCCAGCAGCGATCAAAGCGCCCCATTTTGTATATGGTGTGGACCGTTTAGGCTTGCGATTAAAGGCAATGACCTGACCTGTATTTTCGGCTTTTTGTTCAGCGAGAGATAAAAGCGCATAATATTGAGCAAGCGCTTCTGTTGCCATTTCATCTTTTGCCAACCATGCCTCAAACTGAATTTGTTGACTGTCGTCTAAACCGACTTCTAACAGGTTCGCCCAATCAACAGCTTCAGCCAGAATTTGTTCTGAAATCACTTTATTCTTATTTATTGTCATGATTTTGCCCAGACATAATTCATTAGTTTTGTATGCGACCTGTTGATGAGTTTCCTCACCCGCGCAATCGAAACATCTAGCTCCTCAGCTACTTGAGGCAATGTTCTTGATTGAACACGATGTAATTCAAAAGCATCACGTTCATCTTGCGGCAATTTTTGCAACCCTTCCTCAAAGCGACGATAGGATTCTTTGCCAGCAAGCTTATCATCAAGAGAGGTATCATCATTTGTCAGCGCTAAATCATAGATGGGAACATGCATTCCCGACTTCCGAGTGTGCGACGCCCTAAACCAATCAGACACTAAATTTGAAGCCATTGCGAACAAATACCCTTGGACGTTTCTACGTTCGCCTTCGATAGAAGAGGTAGTCAGAATTCTAGCTGCTAAATCATTTAAGCAATCTTCAGCATCTTGGTCAGAGGGCAATCTGGACCTTAAAAACCTTTTTAAAGCAGGTCGCAAGCTCAAATAAGATCGCATAAGATCGCTTTGAGTTTCCATCCTGTGTACTTTCTCTACTAACTGGACCATCCAACCCGCTTCGTCTGAACTCGCTTTTTAACAATTTGCAACTGTTTCAGATGGCAAATGACCAGCTAAATCTACAATTCACAAAACCTTCACACAAGGAGACAGTTTTCATCCGTCTTACATTCTTGAGGTGATATAATTTTGCTTTGATGATTTTTGATCTTCTAAATATCCATTTAGTTTGACGCGATTTCATACTGCCAAATTCAACCGCGCTTTAACCAATCCTATTTCCGAATCTAGAAGGGCAGTACCAAAACTTACCTTCCACTGAAAATAGTAAAGTCGATCAGCCTCTCGTTTTTAGGTCGTTAAAATTTTAAATATCTAGCTTTTTCCGCATATTTGAGAATAATTCGCAGTTGCATATGCGCTACGAAAAGAGTAGACCCTCCTCACGGCCACATGAGAATGATTATTAATTGCCTTTTGGGCAAGAGGGATAAAATGATAAAGAAACTGGTATTTCAAAGCGCAACCGCTATGGCCGTAGCATTGGCAGCACATCAAGTTGCATCGGCACAAGAGATTGAAAACACATCAGCGCAAGTATCCGATGGGGAATTTCTAGGGACACTTACTTTGGGGGAAAGTAAGCGTGACGTCCAAACAGATACCGCGACGCCCATCACAACAATTGATCAAGAGGAAATCGAAGACCGCCAAGCAGGCACAATTGCTGAATTAATTGACTCTGTGCCCGGTGTTTCACTTGTGAACGGCTCGACCCCGTCTGGATCAGGTATCAATATTCGTGGTTTCGGTGCAAACGGCACCTACGGTACGGATCAAAAAGTAGCCATTCAAATTGATGGTGCCAGCGTCGGTTCTGAAGAATTATATCGCATTGGAACGCAGCTTTATACTGATCCAGCTTTATTCAAGAGTGTAGATGTCATTCGCGGAACGGTAGGTAGTTTCGAATACGGATCAGGTATTGTCGGTGGTGTCGTCAAACTATCAACAATTGATGCCTCTGACATGATTAAAGACGGCAATAGCTTCGGATTCCGCCAAACACTCGGTTACGCCTCCAATGGCAATGGTTTCAATTCTTCAAGTACTCTCGCACTTCAACCCACAGAAGGCTTTGAACTACTCGGAAACTTCTCTTGGAAAGAGCAAGAGATTCAAACAGACGGTAGCGGCAATGATATTACCAATACAGAATTTGAACTACCTTCATATTTGTTGAAAGCTAAATACAGCGCCGGATCACACAGTCTCGCTGCTAGCTATACACAATCTAATTCAACTGACCGTGATGTGCCATATGACTCATTTGGTCTATCAGGCGGCGGATTTGGTAATGTTGATAGAGATATCTCAACACAATCAGCGTCTTTGACATACAACTATGCGCCTGAAGAAAATGATCTAATTGATCTAGATGTTATACTTACTTATGCAAACCAAGAGATTGATCAGGAAAGTGTGAACCCTGGCGGATTTGCAGTTATCAATGCAGATCACCAATATGAAACAACAAAACTGACGGTCAAAAACACCTTTAATCTAGGTACTGAATCAATTGATCATGATCTAAGAATTGGTGCAGAAATAATCCAGAAAGATCGGCTTGATGCATCTTCTGCACCCGGCGGAACGGATGATCGAGTCGCACTATTCCTTGTTGATACAATCGACTTGCTAAATGGATGGAGCTTCTCTCCGGCTGTTCGCTATGAAACATCCACTATTGATGGCACACTCAATGATGATAGCGAGATTTCATACGAAAATGATGCATTAATGGGCGGCGCATCATTACGATATGAATTCTCTTCCGGATTTGCACTATTTGGGAGCTATGCACACACTGAAAACCTCCCAATTCTTGATGACCTAGAAAACGCTGTATACATGGAGCAGCCAGAGGTTGCTGACACATATGAAATCGGTACATCTTATGATCGAAGCAACCTTTTCACTGAAAATGACAATCTGTCATTTAAGCTAAACTATTTCGATACAACGCTTGAAGATGTGACCTCATACTCAGGTGTCACAGAAGTTGGTCTAACAGGATTTGAACTTGAAACATCTTATGCTCTTTCGAGCGGTTTCTACTCTGATTTGAACGCAACCATTTTTGATGCAGATGAAACGACAAGCTCTGGCAATCAAGTTGATTGGCGAAATTCTATCGCAGACAATGTACGCTTCACCCTCGGGAAACGCTTTGGCAGACTCATAGATGTAAGTGGTGAGATCGTCGCCGTTGATGAACTCGATACAAATGGCACAATCGATACTGGATATGTAACTGCGAATTTGCGCACCACCATTACGCCCCAAAACGGCTTCTTGGAAGGCTCTTCATTGCGGATTGGACTAGAGAACGCTCTAGACCAAAAATACACTCCAGCAATAGCGACACGTCCTGCGATCGGTCGCAATTTGAAAGTGACCATCTCAAAAGCGTTCTAATTTAGAAACGAAAACAGGAGCGACCAACACAGGGTCTGCTCCTGTTTTCAACATTCATATCTTAGAGCAATTCTTATGCATCCAATCGGAAATTCGCAAAATGACTTCAGGTAGTTCTTACTTTAGCTCTTTTGGTAAAATTTATGAAATGGGCGGGCCTGTGCTCGTTATTCTGGCTCTAACCTCAGTCCTTACATTCACGCTGATCCTTTATAAACTTTGGCAATTTTATACCAATGAGATTGGTCGACACAAATTACTAAAGCAAGCCTTATTTCAATGGGATAATGGGCTGAAAGATCCAGCAAAAAGTGCGCTTGAGCCGAGCAAGCATTGTCTAATGCCCATGATACAATTGGGTATGTCGCTTCATGGCCGTGAGAACATCAGCAAACGATTAGAATCTGAGGCTGAACAAGCTTTTCAACCATTTGAACGAGGGTTTCGAACGTTGGATATGGTTGCACAACTCGCGCCCCTACTCGGCCTTTTTGGAACCGTTCTTGGGATGATCGAAGCTTTCAGAGCATTGCAAGGCGCAGGCTCCCAAGTTGACCCAGCCATTCTTGCGGGTGGTATTTGGGTTGCTCTCATGACGACTGCTGCGGGATTAGCCGTCGCAATGCCGACATCAATTGCACTCTCTTGGTTTGAGGCACAAATGGACAATGAACGTCGCTTTGCTGAGCACGCCATATCCACACTAGACACCCCTCAAGCTGCAGAACCTCAAATCAATACAGCAGAGGTTTCGCAATATGGCGCTTAAACGTGCGTATGTCCGCAAGCGAACATCAATTACATCACTCATAGATGTAATTTTTCTTCTGCTGCTTTTTTTCATGCTGGCATCCACATTCACAAAGTTCTCAGAAATCGAAATCAGCAGCGGTTCTCAATCGACATCATCTGTTCAAAATGAAGACATAATACGGCTCAATATCGGCGCTCAAAAAGTAACGTTAAACACGAGCGAGCAGTCTGATGATTTAGCTTACAGACATATTCGAGCTTTAAAGGCGAAGGGCCGAACTTTAATTGCAATATCGGTAAACGAAGATGTTTCAACCCAGAGACTGACAACGGTATTAACTCAGCTAAATGGCATTGATGGACTTCAGATAAATGTAATGGAGCCGCAATGAGAAAAGTTCAACGCGCCTCCAAACGTGAACCGATCATATCATTGATCAATATCGTTTTTCTGATCTTGATTTTTTTCATGGTCGCCGGCTCGCTTTCTGGTCCCAAACATGACTCTTTGGAATTCACTCAAACATCAGATCTAGAATGCTGTGTTCCTCCTGATGCGCTCATAATATTGCAAGACAATTCGCTATCTCATGAAGGGCAGGACAATGTTAGCTTGCATCAATACCTACAGAGCCAGCCACCTGAAACCTCGGTGATAAAAATCCTTCCCGACAAAAACCTACCAGCGCGTGACCTATTAAGTCGGATCAAAGAAATTAAGACTCAGGGCGCTTTCCAGATAGTTATAATGACGGAGAATATTTCCCAATGACCCGTTCTAAAATTTTAAAAGCGAGCGTTTGTTTTACATTTGCCTGCTCTGCACATGCTAGTCTGCTCATAATTACCCCGCAAGCAGAACCAGAAACGGCGTTAGTCGCTGGTAGTTCGATGAGTGTAAATTGGAATAGTTCTTTCAACATCCCTCACTCAGTTGAAGCAACCCCATCTACGAAAGCAGACGACACAGAGGAGCCTACCCAAAAAAGCCCACCTCCACCTCGCAAACAGATCAAGGACACAAAAACATCAATCAAACCTCCGGCAGCCAAATCAAAGCCGCCTGAGCCTGTAGAATTAAAGCCAGAAATTCCACAGGATAAGATTGCAATTCCCAAGCTTCCTGCAACGCCTCTACCGAAAACCAAAGCTGCAGTTAAAGAGAGCGTGGAGACACCCCCAACATCCAAACAAACATCTCAAACCGACACGACAAAAACGAACGACCCCGAAAATGCAAAAGATGCAGGTAAAACCTCATCATCCGCAGCAACACATAAAAAACATCCCAATGATGAAACCAAATTGGCAGCATCAAAAGCACAAAACTTCTCTAGTGCAGCCACACAATCAGCACACCGCAAACACAATAACACAGCAGTCGGCAACGCGGCAGAAAGCAATTATAAAGGTCTGGTATTGCAGCACTTAGCACGGCGCAAAAAACCGCGTGCAACCAGCCCTGGCTCAGCATTCGTTGCATTCACCATTACACAAGACGGTCAGATTGAAGCAATTTCGATTTCAAAAAGTTCGGGATCAAACCGGTTTGATAGAGAAGCTTTGAAATTAATACGCAGGGCAAGTCCATTTCCCCTTCCTCCCAACAAAGCAAAAACTAGCTTTACGGTGGAAATAAAAGGCAAATAGAGGTCTTAGCACCTCTCATATGTATCCAACTTATTCTATGCCTCAAAACAAAGGGTTCTAATCACGGCCACAGTGACTAGAACCCTCATTTTGTCGCTGCAATTATATGAAAACATTCATGATAATCGCAGCCACAATTTCAAACTGATTTACAACCGCAAATTTTTAATAAGCGTCTTTTTCGTCAACTTCATTGACGACACCATCAGCATTTGAATCTAAACGACTAAACATACGAACACCTGAAGCTTGGAATTCTTCTCGGGTGAGAATGCCATCTTTATCCGCATCCAGAATACCAAAACGCACATATGCTTGCTTTAACTGCCTGTCACGTTGCTCAGCTAAGTCCTGAGCTAAACGGGCTTCATATTCAGCAACATACTCATCAACGAGAACCTGCTCGTCACTATTCGGGTCACGTGCATCAAAACCAGCGTCACGTACTTTTTTATACTCTTCCTGACTGACATTTCCGTCTCCATCTGCATCATATGCATTGTAGAAATCAGCCTTTGAATGCCCACCACCTTTGGACACACGTTTTGGTTTTGCATTTTCTTTAGCTTTTGATTTTGTTTCACTTTTTGCACCAGTTACAGTTTCGGCGACTTCAACAGCTTCAGGAGCAGAAGCTGCAAGATCTGTTGTCGCACATGCTGCTAAAGCAAAAACAGGTACTGCCCCTAAAAGGACGGATTTTAGAATATTCATAGGATTACCCCGATAATTAAGAATGATTTGATTAGCGTGTGACTTCGAAGGTCAGAGAGGTTGAATAGCTTCGAATATCTGTTTCCGAACCTGCAGGTGCCTCAGCACGATGACGTGTGTACAGCAGATATACGCCAGGTTGCTCAAGGCTAAGATCTAGAATCCCATCTGAGTTTGTTGTGACTTGTTTCTTACCTTTATCATCGGAATAATGACCACCTTCACGCAGTAATTCCATGTCCTGATCAGCCATTGGCTGGCCATCAAAAGTCACTTTTAATTGAAAGCTTTCACCGACATACAATTCATTGGGGTGGCTCAGTGGATGAAATACCAAGCGGCCAATAGTTTCATTCACAGCACTATCTGTTGGTGCCCCTTTAGAAACATAAACATTGGCAACAGTCGCGGTTTGTGAGGTTACAAATGTCTCACCTTCGGCTAGCTCAACCTCAGCACCATTTTCACCGCGAGCAGCTTTAAGCTCTCCCGTTGCAGTTTGAATCATCTTACCTTTCCGGCCAAGACGCTCTCCCGTTGAAAATTTATAAGTTCCTGATTGGCTTATGGTATTTTCAAGAATTGTCGTTTGTTTCAATTCTACAACATTGTCATATGAATAGCGCACACCATTGGGCGCGATATAATGCCAATCACCTGATTTCACACCGACTTCAGGGTTTGAAAAATCTTCAGTGAATGAAGACTCAATTGTGATATTCTTACCTTGAGTAAAATCAAATGCATTAGGCCTCATAAAAGACGTATGTGCATATGCAGATGTGCTGCCCAAACACCAAATCCCGACACTAATCAAAGCCATTTTTTTAAACATAGAATTCTCTCCAATTTCTCCTAAACGTTCTTGTCAGACATATTTTGAGAATGCAAGTCATTATCATTATTTACATAGGCAAAATCATTGAATTTTTCTATTTCACGATACAAAAAAGGTGAGTATCCCGATAAAGAAAATAACACTTCCCCCGACCAGCTTCATGCTTGTTACCAAACGAAAACGCATCGTGAAGAATAGGAAAAAGCCAATAAGTGAAAGCGTCATGATAAAGACAGCAATTACATCAATCACAAACCGCCAAACTTTCCCGGCCTCTTTGCCGCGATGTAGGTCACGTATAAATCCACTTACGTTTGAACGCTTTGTTTCAAGGCGAGCCAAACCTGAATTTAGATCGATATGAGCGGTCGTATCCCCTTTTACGCCTTTAAAACGCAACATGGCTTCATCTTCAAATATTTCTGCATTTGCAAATTCCCCAGAGAAATTTGAAGCTTTCCTCAAAGCACTCTCCAAAAATTCTTCTGGATTGTCTTGCGCCAAAACATGCTCAATACTCTCCATAGGTAGAGAGACTTCCTGACTTATGGGTGTCGCTTTTGTTTTCAGCCATTCCGGATGATTGAGTAGCAAGCCAGTAACAGAAAAAAACATGAGCGCCATAAATGCAAAAGCAGATAGATAGTTATGAGCCGCTCTAGCAAATTTATAGATGACCGCTTTCTTTAATTTAGGTATCCTGAACCTATGAACCAGCGTTAGCGCATTATCAGTCATGAGCTTTTAGTCTTTGAAAAATCTATAGATATTTTACCAAGCTCAGACCCTGGGTCCACCGTCCAAACATCTGCTGTATTTGAGAGATTCACTGGCAATTTTACATATTGATGTCCGCCATGCTCTCTTGAGGCTTCAATATGTAGTATGTATTCACCCTGCTCTACTGGACGCCCGTGATCATCAACACCATCCCATTCAATATCATATACTCCCGGCGGTTTGGTTGGACGGGCTACATGATCAATCACCGCTGGCTGTTTTCTGCCAACACGGCGCCAATGAACATAATTTTCTTCAATCCATCGGGGACTATCACCCAACATAAGCAAATGCTTGACCGGCTTGTTTTCAGCATCTGTCACCCAAGCAACGATATATGGATATTCATAATCACTGATATCGATTTCAGGCACGCTGTATTTTACACGCATTTTCCAATCAGGACCCCATGGATTTTCAACACCTGCCTCAGCCGCTGTAATTACCTCAACTGGTACTCTTAATCCTTCCCACCCTTTACTTTTGAAAAGCGTTCCTCCTTTAGAAAAAATAAAGGTTTCAATACCTTCGTGAGTATTTGCATAAAGGAGGCTCTGCGAAATACCCATCACAGAAAAAGCTGTCGCTAAGGCATCGGCTTCCTCAGCAGATGGTGCAATCACTGAAACATAATCAACAATTTCCTGAGGGCGACCATTAAAAGGCGACACAATATGCGAATATGTCTGCCCAGATATGTTAAAGTCTCGTCGTCCCGCACCGCTTGTCGCTATCGCAGCATTTGCAACCCGCACCAAATCGTCAGGTATTGAATTATCAGCACTATTTCCGGATGACACACCTACTTTTACAGCGCTCTCAGATAACTTTCCTATAGTGCGGATATCACCTCCGATGTTTAGGACGACACCCTGTACTCCATCTATTGCAAGTGCCGCTTGCGATGCTTTATCTATTATCTTCCCTTTAGCCACCGCTTCAACATTTAGCTCAACACCTTCGCTCAATTGTACAAAACTGTTGGATTTAATGTCGATGAAGTTATTCAAAGCAACTGCATCAAGGAGAGGTTTGATTTCAGAATCACTTGGAAGAACCCCTGATTTTTCTGAATTTTTCCAAACCTTTACAAGCTTGCCCATTCCGCAATGCAAAGCACCATTGGTTTTCTCATGCCATGCTTTGCAAGCTGTAAGCAGCTCACTTAGCTCGGATGATACTTCTAGTGATTTTCGATCGTTCAAGACAGCCAGTTCTGCATGACTATCTCTAGAGCTAAATATCTTTTCCAATCTGGATATTTCTGATCGCGCTTGCTCCCAAGCAAACTGCGCGACTTCTTGAGAGCTCGCCTCAACTGTCATTTTCACTTCAGTTCCCAAAACATGGTCAGCTTGGAAACTGTACTCATTCGCCAAGGCTGGCTGAACAATAGATGCCACCATAGCGGCTGCAATCACGCGTGAATAATTTGGAAAATACCGAGACGCCATTTTTTCTTCTTTTGAATTTAAAACATTTGACTTCGCAATGCTCACACAGGAGATTTCCCGATCGAAACACCGCCTATTTGATAACAATTCTCATTCTCATGAAGATTAGTCAACTATTGCAATTGATTATTATTCTTAATAAAGGCGTTAGTCGTATCCAAACCAAATTTGTCAGCATTTACTTTTATTGCTGCATTACAAAATCAAACACTTTACATGACGATTTTTTGCGCTATATGGAAATTTACCAAAGATCGACCCAGAGACGATGAGTAAGCAAGGAGATCAGCGGTTCGTAAAGTTACGAGTTTCTCGTTTTTTGTGGATTTAGCTAGTGCTTACAATTTTCATCTTCGCATCACTTGATGCTCTCTCTGCGGAGGTCGCTTATGCCCGTTCCCCAGACCGTTAGCAAACCAAGTGACACGCCTGATAAGTCATTTATTGACGCAAAAACTGTGTCTAAACAAACTGGTACTAACCCTGCCCTAGGTCTTGGAACTATCCAGACATCGACAAGTCGCGCATTGCAAAACTTCATTGCTGCTTATGATGGACCGACACCTCATCTTGTTGTTGAGCTGGACGTGGTTGAACGCAATTATAAAGCGCTTAAAACTGCATTGCCGCGGGCTAATCATCATTATGCGATCAAAGCGAATCCTCACCCTGATCTGCTTAAACGTTTGAACAAATTAGGATGTTATTTTGAATGTGCTAGCATTCAAGAAATCGACATGTGTCTTGCCGCTGGCGCGCAAGCAAAAGATATTCTTTACGGAAATCCGCTAAAAAAAGCGAGCGAAATCAAAGCTGCATATGAACGCGGCATTGAGCAATACGTTTTTGATGCAGCATTAGAATTAGACAAAATCATCACGCATGCACCGGGTTCAAAAGTGATTTGCCGGATCACGACCGATGGATCAGGTGCAGTTTCTCCTTTGTCTATCAAGTTTGGATGCCCTCCTGAAAAGGCCGTTGATTGGCTTTTAAAAGGTAATTCTAGTGGTTTGATTGCGCACGGAATTTCATTTCACACAGGCTCTCAACAGCTAAACCCTGCTTCTTGGAATGCGCCAATACGCGCGGCTGCTGAAGTGTTTGAGGCATTACGCAAGCAAGGCGTAGACACAATGAAAGTGCTCGATGTTGGTGGCGGTTTCCCGACAAACTATCGTAAAACTGTGCCGCCAATCACGACTTTCTGTGATGCTATTGCGCATTATGTCGCTAAGTATTTCAAAGCGAATGCGCCGCTTATTTACACTGAGCCAGGTCGCTATTTGCCAGCTGATGCAGGCTTCATTTTGGCAGAAGTGGTTTTGGTCGCCCCTAGCCATACCAATCCTGATATTCGTTGGGTCTATCTTGATATTGGCCGCTATGGCGGATTGGTAGAAACGCAAATTGATTACCCTGTCTATACACACCATGAAGGCGAAGTGGGTCCTGTGATTCTGGCAGGTCAGACATGTGATTCTAATGATGTGATCTACGCTGAAGAATTTCGCTATCATTTGCCCAAAGCACTTACCCCCGGGGACCGCGTGATCCTCGCCCATACCGGTGTTTACACCACCACTTACTCAACCACGCTCAATGGTTTTCCAAACCTGACTTCCCAATGCATATAATTGCTCAATGCATCCTATTTGAAGGATTAAACTCGATGCATACAATATATCCTGAGACTTTTATCAAAGCGCACTGCCCAACTCATTTGGACAAAAGCAAACTTCCTACTCCAAAAGACATCGTGAAGAAAACCACACAGGAATTTGGTGTTGGTATATTTGCTGTTCGCGCTTTCAAACGCGGTGAAGTGATTGGAAGCTTTGTGGCTGAAGAAACAGATCAATTGCTACAACACTCATTGCAACGTGCACCCAATGACAATTTGCACGACCCCTATTTTATAGGAATGTTGCTTCACAGCTGTGATCCAAATGTTGTGCTAGATATGCATGATCAGAAAGTATTCTGTGTGCGTGATATTGAAGTCGGTGAGCCATTATTCATGGATTACGCCTCCACAGAAGATGTATTGTTTAATCAGTTTGCCTGTATGTGTGGATCTTCAAACTGTCGTCATTGGGTTACTGGTCGCGCCGAACTTGTCAGTGCTGATGGGCTTGCCCACATACACAATATGACTCATTCAAATGTGATAGCCATAGAAACACATGAGGACTTTGTCCATGCCGATGAACTTGAGGAAGTAGCGGTATATGGGCCGGCTCAACTTAAACAAAACGTCTTCGATGCCAGACATATTTAGATTTCAATAGTCAAGTTTGAAAGCCGAAATCACCAAGGCATTCAACTAACAATTAAGAAGCTTTTCCACGCGACAGAGCCGAATGGTTTCTGTCGCGTTTGGGCTTTTACGCAATATTTGGTTTACGGGCATTGAATTTGCACTATTGAACAGGAAACGAAAATTCACACTCGATAAAAGTTACTTGTTCAATGTCTGCTGTCTCTTCAAAAAACAATCAAAAATTTGCAGTTCCAAGTTTAACAAAAGAGACATCGCAATCTATAAAAATAGCCCGCGTTTTATGCATATTTTTCATGATATATGTGCACGTAAACCCTGGCGTAGCTGCGTTCGCTTCATCTACAGAAGCCGTTCGTTTTTTTGATGAATTCAGATTTTTTCTCGTAAATTCAGTTGGCAGAGCTTCGGTTGCACTTCTTTCAATCATTTCGGGGTTTCTGGTTGTTTTCAGCCTCAGGAAAGCTGAGATACTTAAATTTGTCTCGCAGAAATTTTCTTCCCTGATAATTCCACTCATTTTTTGGAATGCCTGCTTTCTCTTCATCGTTTTTGTAATCGATAAATACCTGCAAGCTGGTTATTTGGAGCAATCACTCGGAGAGACTTTTAGCCTTTTAAAGCTAGGCGAGTATCTCATGGGAATAACGCAAGCACCTGTAAATATTTCACTTTCATTCCTGAGAGATATTTTTGTATGTGCGCTCTTCGCCCCAATACTTGTCATCCTCTACCAGAAATTCGTACCCGCATTCATCGGTGTTGTTGCCGTATTATACGTTTTAGGTAGCTTCACTACTCTTTTGATCACACCCAATATTTTATTGTTTTATGCGATAGGCATGTTCTTGTGTTTACGTGGCCAAATTCCTAAAATTCCACTTTATCTAGAGGTTTTATCTGGGGCGTTATTGGCCGGCATAAGTCTATTTATACTTGGAGATTCTCTAGATGTAGCGCGCGAAATTTCTGAAAGAACAATAGACTTAGAAAAGAGAATTGAACTTGCTTTCCTATTGATCAGGTTTCCAGCCGCTATCGCTTTTTGGGGGCTTTCGATCCGCATATCCAAACTAAAGATTTCTCATTATATCTTAAAACTGGAACAATTTATCTTTATCATCTTTTGTTCCCACGTTTTAATCCTGACAATATGCTGGGGTGCGTGGCAAAAGTTGCTGGGAGGGTATTACGATCCCGCCTATCCTGTGTTTTTCCTACTTGGTCCAATATTAGTTGCAATAATTGTTGTGCCTATTGCAATCGTTCTCAACAAATTGCTACCGCCAGTTTTTGCACTGATAAATGGTGGTCGCACCTTACCACCAACACGCCAAAGTAGATTTTAATCCTGTAAAATGCAGTGATTTAAAAAGGAAACGAAAGTTGGTTGTTCACAGTATCAGAACCACTCTCAATCAATCCTGTCAGCGTTAAACCTAACAGTCTGATCGGTTTGATCGGCCTTGGAAGGTGCCCCAACAGTAATTGGGCTGACACCTCCAAATGTTCGATTTCGGTGATGGAATGCTCTAAAGTATGAGATCGTGTAATCTGTTTGAAATCAGAAAATTTCACCTTCAACACAATTGTATGTCCAACTGCATTGGCACGCTCAATACGTTCCCATAACAGGGTGATCAGTTTTTCTGTTTCAGTGAGAATTTCTTCTTTTTCAAAGAGGTCTTTTGAATAAGTGCGCTCAACACCCACTGATTTTCGTATTCTATTGGGCTGAACAATTCTATCATCCTTCCCACGTGCCGCAGCATAATAGTAATCCGCGCTATTCCCAAAATTCTGCCTTAGCCATGATAAATCTGCTTTTTTTAAATCAGCACCTGTAAGAATCCCAAGACGTTCCATTTTCTTTGCCGTGACTGGACCCACACCGTAAAAACGACGAATGGGTAAACCAGCCACAAATTGCTCTCCGCTCTTTGGGGGTATCACACATTGTCCATTGGGTTTGTTTTCATCGGATGCAAGTTTGGCAATAAACTTATTGTATGAAACCCCAGCTGAGGCTGTCAGCCCTGTCTCTTTTAATATATCGGCACGTATTTCCATCGCTATTTGCGTGGCCGACTCAATGCCCTTTAAATTATCCGTCACATCCAAATAAGCTTCATCTAAAGATAGAGGCTCGATCAAGTGCGTGTATTGAGCAAAAATATTTCGTATTTGGTTGGATACAGATTTGTAGACATCAAATCTTGGTGGCACAAAAATCAGATCAGGACATCGTTTTTTAGCAGCAACAGAGGCCATCGCAGACCGCACGCCATATTCACGCGCTTCATAACTCGCCGCAGCCACCACACCGCGCGCTTCGCCACCACCGACAGCGACTGGCTTTCCTCGCAGTGTCGGGTCATCCCTTTGTTCAACGGATGCAAAGAATGCATCCATGTCAATATGTATGATTTTGCGCGAATATTGCTCAGACACGTTTTAATCTCGTGACATCAAAACAAAATATTATTTGAATAATATCAGACATTTATCTTCACTTTTTCTTCGCGCTATAGCTGCCATTACCAACAGCTTATTCTGGGCTATCCATAGCAAGAATAAGCTGGCTAAAGCCTTCAATCATCAAGTTGAAATTTTTTATAGACAATCTTTCATTAGTTCCATGTATGCCATCAATGTCATGCACAGAATAATCAACGGGCGTGAAGCGATACACATTATTTGAGATTTGGCTGGCAAAGGCTGCGTCTGTACCGGCTAGGACCAGTGCAGGCACAGGACGTGCGTTATCGCCCGTTTTATTTGCCAATGCCGCTAATAATGCAAACGGCCGATTATCCGTGGGCGAAATAGGTGAAGGTTCGCGGAAAATCCCTTTATTTCTTGCTTGAATACTCACCCCTTCAATTCCACCAATAACATTCTCGACATGCTCTATAACATCACCCGAAGAATCTTCAGGGTGAATTCTAAAATTGACTGTTGCAGTGGATTTTTGCGGCAGCACATTCTCTTTAACCGAACCAGTAAGCATGGTGGGAGCAGTCGTTGTTCTGATCATTGCATTCATGGATGCTGTTTCACCAAATTGTGCATTCACTAATCCGCCTGTGATCCACGTATTGGCTAAAACAAACCGCTTCATGAAGGACATTTCAGGGGCTACAGCTTGGAAAAAATCAGACACTTGCTTAGAATTTAAGTGTGATGGCATTTGCGTTTTTTCTAGTGCTAATAACGCTTTAGCCAGCTGGATATTAGCAGAGTTTTTGGGTGGCAAGGACGAGTGGCCGCCAGCTGATTCAGACGCCAGATCTATCGTCATATAGCCTTTCTCTGCTATCCCGATCAGGCCTAGCGGAGCATCAAATCCAGCCATATCATTAAGAACAAAAAAGCCTTCATCAACCACCATTTCAGGACTGATTCCGCGCTCGCTCAATAAGCCAACACCGGCCTCGGCACCCGTTCCTGCGACTTCTTCATCATGTCCAAATAATAAAATCAGTGTTCGATTAGGCTGAAAATTAGACTTTATCAGCGCTTCAACTGTTTCCATAATTCCAATAATGGATGCTTTATCGTCTTGTGTGCCTCGCCCGTATATATACCCATCTGCGACATCACCAGAAAAAGGTGGACGATCCCAGTCGCTTAAAGTGGCGTCGTCAACAGGAACGACATCCTGATGTGCCATTAACATAAGCGGATCAAGAGATTCATCTCGGCCTTGCCATGTGTACAATAGGCTATAATCAGCCACGTATTCACGCTGTAGGTTTTGGTGCACTAACGGATATTCAGTTTCCAGAAAGGTGTGAAATTCCAACCATGGCTGAGCCGCTTCTAGCGTTGCCGGATCACCTCGATTGATCGTTATGGTTTGAAAACGCACAGATTCTTGTAAACGCCTGATTGCTTCGGGCTCGTTATAGGACACTGGCGCAGGAAGTTCTACGAGAGCCATCTCTTCACTAGTTCCGTAGGAGAAGGTTCGGATCAGCATTATCGCAATAATCAAAACAAGCGTGATGATAAATCCATAAATCACTTTGAAAAGCATGCGTCATTCCTCCTGTAAGGCCGTTGTTTTAAATAAGTTTCATTCGAATAAAACGGACATTCATTACACACAAAAGCACCCCATAAAGAATGTCACCTTCTTCAAAAAAATGGCAACCACCCCGCAAAGGATGATTGCCACCAATTTTACGACTAATCGTTCAAACCATTACCAACGTTTGCGAAGTGTAATCCCGTATGTTGCTGGCGCATTTGGATATCCATTTACTGAACCAGCTTGCGCTGTTGTCGGGAAAGCAGATTGAGAGAATTCATGGTTGGTGATGTTACGTCCCCAGAAACTCGCTTCAAATCCATTATCCATACTGAATCCCAGTGATGCATTTAGCAATTTCACTTCTCGGCTCATAAGGTCAGCCGATACATTGTCCACAATTTGGATTTCATCTTCATATTGATAGTCTGCGCGGATGAAACCCATTATGCCTTGTGAAATCTCCTCTTCAAACAATGCTGAGAATGAAAGAGACGTTGTGTGGATACCAGCTGGCTGTTCACCAGACAGATCTGTCGGACCACCAATTCCCGGAGCATTCTGGAAGTCTACATATTCTGGATTTTGCACTAATCCAGAAAATCCAAGCGTCAATTGATCAATCGGCATGTAAGTCGCGTCAATTTCAATACCTTGTGTGGTTTGCTCACCCGCATTTGCCAACACGAACCCAGTTCCTTGGAAGATTGTAGATTGGAAACCTTCAATCGTCTGGTCAAAGAGTGCGATGTTCACCGTACCTCGGTCAAAGACTGCTTTTGCGCCGATTTCAAAAATTTCAACTTCTTCAGGAGACGCAAACCGTGTACCCGCACCGCGATTGTTCGGAATTAGGCCAGCATTGCCTAGAGCAGCTGCATTCGCAGCTGTATATGAGCTATCACGAGTTAAGTTCCATGATGTCGCTTTAAACCCTGTTCCATAGCTTGCATACACATTGATATTGTCCGTCGCATCATAAGCTGCACGCACAGTGTAGGAAAGCTTGCTATCGCTAGAGGTACCATCTTCAAATGCGTTTGGAAGTGCAACAAATCCCGGTAGGAATTGAAGCGGTGCCAGACCGCCCGCAATAGATGGTGCGAGTGATGTTCTTAAATTCGCTGCAACGCCCTGCTCAGTTGCAGGTGTATTTGCCTGTATAGCTGCAAATTGAGCCGCCGCGACAGGATCACCTCCCACTAACGCAGCTTGCCATGCACCTATATTTGCCGGTGTCGCATCTTGCCCAACCACTGCTCCAAACAAGGTTCCAAACACAAGATCATCAAATTGGGCAGGGACTAAGCCGCCTGTTAATTCAGGAAGATCTAGTGCACGGAAAACATCCGGCGTAACGACTGCAGGGTTTGTGAATAAAGCATTGAAATCAATTGATGAGAATAGGTCGTTATTGACAGCAGAAGCAGTTACTTCTTTCTCATCATTCACATAACCCAGCCCTGCCGTCAAAGTCAGTTTATTGGTTGCATACCAGTCAACTTGACCAAAAATGTTATAACTCTGGTTTTCTTGTGTGAAGGTTTCAAAAGTTCCCGTTCCGGGCTCATGAAATTGAGCACCGCCAAGCAATGGTTCAATGGAAGAAATCAATCCACCTGCAAGAGCATCAGCATAAGCAGCAAATCCGGGCCCGTAAGTTACATTGCTATTTTTATCGAGCGACTCGTCATAGTAAAAACCACCAACAAGCCAATCTAATTTTTCAGATCCACCAGCAAGACGCAGCTCTTGCGTAAATGTGTCTATTTCCCATTCATTTATATTGCTACCGATGAGAGGCGCACTGGTAAAGTCGACATCACCATCACTTGCTGATTCTTGATTACGTACAGAGGAAATAGACGTTAGAGTTGCCCATCCTAAATCCCAATCAGCTTGAGCTGAGACGCCTGAGTTCTCAACCTTACTCCGAGGCGTAATGTCCACAAACGTCTCATAACCATATGGGTTTGTTGGGATTTCACCGCCTAAAGCTTCTATAACTGCGCTAGTGGGACCGTTTACATAATTTGGTGTGTAACAACAAATTTCGTCGATCTTGTCGTAATCTGCGATCAAACGAATCGACAAATCATCATTTGGTTCAAACAATAACTGCCCTCGCACCATATTGCGGTCGCGGTTGTTTAAGTCTTCTCCAGTGGCAAGATTATTCACATAGCCATCGCGCGTGTTTACAGATCCTGCAAGCGAAAACGCCAGACTTTCACTTATAGGGCCTGATACATAAGCTTTAGCGATTGCTTGGTTATAATTTCCGTAAGTCCCTTCAATTTTACCTTCCCAATCAAAGGCAGGTTTTTTAGTCACAAGGCTAACAACACCTGCGGAAGCATTTTTACCAAAAAGTGTTGATTGAGGTCCACGTAATACTTCAACACGTTCTACATCTGGAAAGTCACCAAGACTGCCTGCAGACCTTGTGCGGAAAACACCATCAATAAAGACAGCAACTGACGGCTCAATTCCAACATTGTTACCGCCGTTTCCAAATCCACGGATACTAAATGTTGTGTTTGCTGCACGCTCCAGCTGACCAACGCGTAAAGAAGGAACGATAGACTGAAGATCCATAACATCGACAATCTGCGCCTTTAGCATTTCTTCACTATCAACAACAGATACAGCAATAGGTACATCTTGCAATGTCTGTTCACGCTTTGTTGCCGTTACGACAACTGTACCCAAAACATTCTTACTTTCCTGTACATTTTCTTCAGGGGCACTTGTTGTTTCTTGCGCGATTGCCGCCTGTGAAGACAATGCCATCGCCATAACTGAAGCAGACGCAATTATTGATTTACGCATTTTTATTTCCTCCATTATTCGAAACACGTGCCTTGGCCGGTCTCGTAATTATTTTTATGAATCAAGCATAAACGTGGAAAATATTACCAGTCTTATCATTGTAAGGCGAATTATTTATCACCTCTTGCAATTACCCGTAGTTGTGACAGTTTTATCACTATACACAGGCCAGTTTTTAGATTGGGTTGGACAGCAAAATAATGTTTCATACACCTGATACGACTTCTAAAAATCCCGCAGATTTGTTTCAAACCCTGACGAAACAGGGAATCGGAACAAATTGGGGTAATTTCAATGAAACGGTAAGCCGTTCTCTTGGCGACATTGGAGCGACACGGGAGTTTCATTGCGATTATATGCATGGAAATTCTAAGGTTTTTCAACCAATGCAAGGTGTAACCATCACCATGCAAACAATCGTCGTCACAGACCCCAAAGAGACAATAAAGCTGACTTTATATCCGTCTGACAAACTCTATATAAATGTCGTTCTTGAAGGTGAATTCAACCTGCTCACAGATAAAACCGCTGCGACGATTAAAAAAGGATCTTACCTACTTTATCGCCAAACAAGAGAATCACACTGCGACATCCAGATAGATCCAGCTAGGCCTCTGTCTTTAGTTTATCTCGCTTTTTCTCCTGAGTGTTTAGAATCGATTGCTCAAGTATTAAAAACACCTGTCCCGAAAGTTATCAGAGCATCGGAAATGCTAAAATTATGGGGCAAAGAGACGCCAATAGTCGGCACAAACACAGCCCTCCTGAGGTTTGCAAAATCTTTGGCTGAGACATCGGATTATGATAAATTGTGGCCTGTTTTTCTAAAGAGTAAGATTTCCGAACTTTTTTGTATCCTAACGGCATTTGATTCTCTCATCAGCGAAACACTGGTAGCACCGTCCCAAATCTCCAGTTTGAATAGAATTAGCAAAGTGTTGAATCTATTTTTAGAAGATCACCTTCAAATCCCTTCATCCTCGGCAATTGTAAAATCGCTAGGGTTGGAGAAACAGATATTAGACAAGGATTTTGAAGATGTTTATGGATTAAACTTCCCAGATTATTGCAATGTCATCAAATTCCAGATGGTATATAGGCGCCTGTTAAGGTCAAACATCTCAATAACAGCATTAGCTTATTGGGCAGGTTACAGCCACACAGCAAATTTCTCACGTGCATTTCAAAAACACTTTGGTGTTAGCCCTCGCACGGCAAGACTTTCCGCTAAAGATACTCGACATGTTTTCGATAAAGAAGACTAAATGTTTGCTAAGGACTGAGACACTCGCATAAAGATGCCCATCTTCGAGATTGGCATTGGCGATGCATTAAAGCCGATAGTTCAGAACAATAAGCGATTAAAAGTCAGAATTATTATTTTGATTTTTTAGGATGTTATTTGCGATAATCATTCTCCTCTCCAAGTCCGCAAACTTAGAGAGGAGAATGGCGCGAGAGACGGGGTTCGAACCCGCGACCTCCGCCGTGACAGGGCGGCACTCTAACCAGCTGAGCTACTCCCGCGCATCGCCCAAACTTTGAAATATCATTGTTTGGAGCGCTGTGTTTAGTCTTTAACGCCCCTAACCGTCAAGCACTTATTTTTCTGAAAAGTGCTTTTTTTCAAATTATTTTATTGCCCCTCACAAGAAGTCGCTCCACCAACAGGAATTACCATTTTCCAACCATCTGTGCTGTTTAAACGAATTGATGCTTTTGTAATTTGTGAACCTCCTTCACTAGGAGATGCTTCGTTAATCGTCACTTTCATCTCGACATTGTTAAGCGGCGACTGAAAAACTTGTTCAGTATAGTGAAGATCCACCACATCACCTTCTGTTTTAGTTCTGATCAAAATAGTTTCTTCGCCATTTAAAATCACTTTCGCAGTCCCCTTGGCCGCTTCAGCGAAAAACACAAACCTTGGTTCCGGTCTGGAAGCAAAAAGGAACAAACCACAATCACCGATATCCAAAGTTTGCCTTGGCAATTCCCCTAATTCGTAGAACTCATCAAAATCATTTTCGACTTGGGTTTGAGCAGCTGGTTCTATTTTTTTTGAAGCCGTGGAAGCACACCCCCCAACCAACACCAAGAAACTCATCAATCCTATTTTGGCTATTGATTTACGCATATTGAAATTCCTTCCCAAACAGGTGGTATTTATGGTGTTTGTGATTCAACAGAAGACAAAGAATAGTAAAATTCATCCGGAGCAGCCTGCCCTTTAAACCCATAGCTAATCAGAGCATTTGAAAGTCTCGGATTTTGGGTTTTGACGCTAGCTTCAACATCATATGTGTTGTCGCTTCGCAAAACGGCTTTCGCTGAAATTTCATCTAGTCCAGTTTGATTTTGCAGAGTAAGTTCATAATCATCTCCGACACAAACAATACGGCCATCCATCGCCGGTCCATCCCATGCCCAAGAGCGCCCAACGACGGTTAAAAGATCAGTTTTCAAACCGCCTGCAGCTTCTATGCAATTTCCTGCAGCACCAATTTTCAAATTAGAGATGGATAGGTTCAAAGTCGACGGTGATCGTCTCAACTGCGCATCGAGATGTTTAAATGTATTGAGTTGAATTCTCGCAAACGCGTCTTTTATTTCTAATTCTCGGTTCAGCCCTGTAACAATCAGGCCTTTTCCATTACCAGCGGCACCGACAAACTCAAAAGACGCTGCCGGTTTCAACTGCAGCAAGCTTATTGCGTTCAGGTTTAAATTGACTTGCCCTATTGCCTCACCGCCAACATGGACATCCGACAGGCTACCACGCCAAATTGTTCCGACAGCCCGATCAAATTGAATCCCGTTAGATTGTAATCCAATCGCCTGTGTCACAACACGCAAAGGCAGATAAGCCAGCAAAGCGATGACTAAGGCTACCACAAAAAAAGAAAAACCAGAAAGCAAGCGCATGCCTGTTAATTCCCCCGACTAACGAATACATTAGCATTCACTGTCACTGTATCCTTATTCATTCGGATGGATGCTTTATTGACGGAAATGCCATGATTGATTTCAAGGTCAGTCAGCCAAGCATAAAGTGACTGAGGATCAATTTCTTCAATCCATAATGTCAGATCACCATTTGATGTTGGTTCAATTCGGCTGATATCAATACCAAATACAGCAGAACTATCGGATACGACCCCTTGCACAGGTCCAGCTGACACCGCGTTTACCTGCCGAGGACTATTTTCATACACACGTAATGTTTGAACCACTTCTGAATGCGAAGAAGCTTGTGATAAATACCGTTTTGAAGCACGGTCGCGAAATTCAACCGAAGGCCCAAAAATAAATTGAAACAATACGATAGTCAGGGTCAAAACAAGACAAATGCTTAGTAATAATCTTTCCCTCGGCTCTCTCGCAGCCCACCAGTTCTTTATCATTACAATGTCACCGTAATTTCTCCGGCGCGCCGGTTTCCTATTTGCCTAGAACCACCTTCACGGAACGTGCCACCCAAATTCTCAATTATTTCTCTAAATTGCGTGAGCTGTTCATAATCTTCATAGACAATACTTGCCTGAATTTCTCTGCGCCGCGCATCATATCTCAATGCATCTAAGCTAATACCATCGACATCATTAATGCCCGTAGAGATCAGCCCTGATAATTGCAAAAAGGCTGATGCTTCACCATTGCCAGAGGTCAGCGTCTTTAACTGTGCCTTCGGGTTTACGATTCGCTTCACATCAGGAAAAACACGTTTGACATCTGCTTCTATGGTCGCTTGCAGGGCTTTTGCTTCCCGATTAAATGCAATACCTTCAACGAAATTAAACGCTGCCATCGCAAGTATCGCAGCGGCGGCCAAACCAACCGGCAAACGCCACTCTTTTAAATCGAGTTTCCCACCCGAATTGCGCGCTTCAAACTGTCCTTGCTGAAGTGAGAATTTTTCTTTGACAGCCTGCACTGCCAAAACATCGAACGGGTCTACGCCGCCTTCTGAAAAATCACGATAGGATAATTGATCAAATTCCGCGATATTATCATTCTGACTAACGCCCGAAGCGATTATTTTATCCAACAAATTTGAGTCAAAACCAGCATCAAAACAGGCACCCCAGTGCCCGTATCGAAAAACGCTTCTATCCCCCAGATTCGCGCAACTTATTCTCACGTCTTCAATTGGTAGACAAAAATAATCAGGAATAATTTTCGTAGCAACAAGCCCTGCCCGCTTCACGGTATCAGACCAATACACCATTTTCTCATTGGTAATCACACTTAATGTGTAGCGTTTCGTACCCGCATCCCCATATGCAATACTAACATGCTGATCCTCTATTTCTGCGCTCACATTATCTTCGATAGCAAAGGGAGCAATAGAGCGTAATTGCGCGTTACTTTTAGCGGAGAGTACCGTCCTAAATGACGCAATTTCCTGTCCCTTTAAGACAAGGATAAATTTATCATGTTTGACACTAGATAAATCCTCAAACGCAGATTCTCCACGCGTATGTATTGTTCCTGTTTCAGACACAACACGCCAATCACAGCTCTGACCAGGGTCTTTTTTTGCAAATGCGACAAGACAATTACCCATCAGAAACTTCCATATCTACGTGAAATGACCGTGATGTCCCCGCCCTGGGATATTTGCAAGATAGAATGCAAACTAATCATGGTTTGATAATAGCTAATTTGCGCATTCAATTCAAAAAAATCAGAAGCAAGCGCATAATACTGTCTTTGTTCTATTGGCATGGCATCTTCTCCAAATACAGACAAAGAAAAAAATTCATCTAAACTGGAAAAACCACTGACAGGCCTTTCAGCGAGAATGTTATTAAACGCCACCTCATCAAACTGTTTTCCCAAATAACCAAGAACAAGTGGCAAATCTTGAGTTGTCAGTGTGTTCACATTCAACTTGGTCAAATTCAAGCTAGGTCGCACACACAACCATGGCCGTAATTTTTCAACCATATCGGGCTCAAACCCTTTAATCACCTTCAGTTCGCTAACATCTGCCAATAAGGTTGAACCCGTTCTATAAGGAATTGCAGATATCGCATAATCAGCATCTTCAGCGCCCCCATATCTGGGCGTGGAGTCAGTATCTATCCAATCGACCACACTGTTTGCCAAAGCAATAGCTTCTGCATTTGATATGCCTGTGTATTCAAGAAGATTGGCGAATTTCTCAATTGATACCTCATCAGCAATCAAGGTCTCATTGTCTTCAGTCTTCACAAGCGCATTCAAATTGAAGCAATTTGCTCCGTCTTTGACCTGACCTTTTATTGTTCCCCCATCAATTGGGAAAAACAACGGTTTTTGTGTCCATCCGTCCAGTTCTGGATAGCGAGCATTATCTTGTCCTGAATTTGCTTTTCGGGCAGCTTCAATTGTGGACATGGCCAGCTGTTCTGCTCCCAGCGCATACAGTCTAGCTTGCTCTCTCTGGCTGAGGTTACTCGTAAGTTTCATTGAAAAACGTAGGTTTTCTATGACGGCAAGCGCTGTGATAGACATAACCGATACAATGAGAAGAGCCGTTATTAATGCAGCCCCACTCTGATCTAAATGCACGTCCTTGATCGTGTTCTGAATACTCTTCTTAAGCATGTTAATACCCCGCCGGAGTATAAAACAGCATACGGACAGGACCGTATCGGGCTGAATGCAAGGTCAAGCCGACAGCAGCGGGAGCCGGTATTGCATTGGATGCAGACATTTGCCCAATCCATTTATCTGTCCACAATAAGCCATCATAAAACTCAATCTGCGCAGAAGCGAGATTGGTCAATAATTCTCTTTCTAAAATCGGCGTATCGGTTGCAGCATCCACTCTAGACCTTGTTCTTCTGCTAAGAACGCCATTTTCAAAGCGATATTCAACATGCTGCAATGATGAGGAAACGGCGGTCAAACCAGGCATTTCATTTCCGTTTCGCACAAAACTCATCAGCGAGACATTATCAAGGTCTGCTCCACCGACAAAAACACTTTCAGCTTTAAAGCCAAATTCGTCTCTTGCAGTTCTTGAAACGATTTGCGCAAGGTCATTTTTGATAATTGCTCTTGCTTGCTCAATATCTTGAACTTCTTCAAGAACATATTCGAGCGTTTCTTTTGATGAAAGCGTATCATCAAGCATAACAAGCCCCATCACAGATAAAACACCCATGATAAAGGTCGCTACCATCACCTCAATAAGTGTAAAACCTGCCTCATCCGTCATCACAAAGACTTCCGTTTAAAGGCAAATAAGACAGTCTCTATATTTTCGGAATCAAGCTCATCTGGCTCATACACTCTTGTTTCGATTTTTATCTGCTGCAGCAAAGGATTGGGCGTTGTCGATATTGTTTTGCGCCAAGTCCATTCGCGCCCGCCAAGTGCTATTCGTCCGCTGGACTCTCCATTTTCCAAAGGCTCTCTTTGAATCAAGGTCATAGTCATTTCATTGTCAGCCACGATTGATGCCAGCATACGGCGCTCAATAGCTGCAGCACCGCGACTATTTTCTGAAGACACGTGAATTAAACCAATAGCAGCAATCGCAAAAATGCTTAGAGCGGCCAACACTTCAATTAAAGTGAAACCATCATCGTTTTGCTTGTTCAGCAAACCTTGTTTAGAAAGCGATACAGGCAACGTCATCTAATCACCCGTTCTGCCACAGGTATAAAGATCAATTGCCCGCTTGCATTCAACTTGTGCACTGAATCAAAATCAGCGGCGGATATTTCTATTTCAGCAGGTGTAGCTTCCCCAGTCGGAAAAAACACTAAAGGCGGTTGAGCTTGAACATCTTGATCTTCAGTGAATTTTCTCTCGGTCTCCATACCTAATAGAGTTACGCGCACGGTCAGATCTTTGGTCTCTTTGCTCTTTTCCAAAGCGCGTGATGTACCATTCAAAGCAACCCAATCGCCGCCATGATAGCGTTCAAATAAATTCATGCCCTCAACATGGGTCCAGCTTACAGCTTCCCCGCTTGCTATCGCTTCACGCGACAATGAAGCAATTGCCAAGGTCAACTGCTCAGCCTCAACACGGCTATCGGTCTGGCGCTCAGGCATAGACATAACAACAACACCGGACATCAGCCCGATGATAAAAATAACGACAAGCAATTCGACAAGCGTAAAACCAAACTCACCTTCGTTTTTGTGAAGAGGATTTAGTTGGTCCAATTTCCAATATCCGCATCAAGTTCTTCACCGCCCAGTTGCCCATCAGCTCCTAGTGAATAGATGTCGATTTCGCCATGTTCGCCGGGGTAAACATACTGATACGCATTATTCCAAGGATCCAATGGTAGACGTTTGATAAAACCACCTTTGGGATATAGCGCCGGATTGGATAAATCATCCGGTGCAGTAACCAACGCCTCAAGCCCCTGCTCTGTCGTTGGATAATCGATTAATTGCAGCCGGTAGCGGTCTAAACTGCTTTCAAGAGCGGCTATATCTACTTGAGCCTTTTTAACGCGAGATGTATCTACATTGCCCATCACGTTTACAAGCACGACTGTTGCAAGCAATCCCATGATGAAAACAACAACCATCAACTCAACAAGTGTGAACCCTTCCTCACCTGTCTCTACTGGAGACTTGTAATCCTCATCGATACGCTTGTTTGCATCTTGTTTTATCATCACTATCACCTTCTCCATGCCAGCTATATCAATGCGCCGGAATTCAATTGTAATATCGGCAGCATAATCGCCAATATTATTAACATCACCAAACCACCCATCACGACGGTAATCAGTGGCTCTAATAGTCCCAGCGCAACACCGGATGTTTTTTCAAAATCCCGCTCAAGATATTCGGCGCCCTTATCAAACATAGCACCAAGATCACCACTTGCTTCACCACCAGCCGCCATATGCGTCACAAGCGGTGGGAAAGCACCAGTACGGGCCATTGACTGGCTCAGCGAACCACCTTCACGAACATCTTCAATAACTTTCTCGACTGCATCGCGCAAAATCAGATTAGGCGTGGTTTCTCGAGACGCTCTAAGACAATCAAGAACAGGTGCCCCCGATGATGCAAGTGTCGCAAAAGTTCTAGCAAACCTTGCTGCGGCAACACTTCTGACAACTTCGCCAATAATCGGAAGCCCAAGCACGAGACTATCCAAGCGCCGTTTAACAGCATCAACTTTACTCATATGACCCAGAACAAACACACCAATTGCTAAGGCACCAAACAGAACCAACCCATAAGCTTGCAAAAATTCTGAAATATTCACCATGATTTGCGTCAAAAGCGGAAGCTTTTGGCCCATAGTATCAAATTGCTCAACAACACGAGGAACCACAAAAACAAGAAGCGCAACCACAACCATCAATGCGACGACCGCAACAACCATCGGATAAATGAGCGCAGACACGACTTTACCGCGCATCTCCTCGCTTTTTTCCTGATAATCAGCCAACCTTGCCATAACAGCGTCTAATGCACCCGCACTTTCACCTGCCGCGACTATCGAGGTATATAGCGGCGGAAAGGCGCTGCTTTGACTCGACATAGCATCAGATAAAGGCTGACCTTCAACCACATTGGACCTGACATCCGCTAAAACTGAACGCACCGCATTTTTTCTGGATGTATCACCCACAGCCGCCAACGCTTCTTCAACTGGCGTGCCCGACGAAATCAACATAGCTAATTGTCTTGTTAGTAATACATTGTCTTTAATAGATAATTTTTGGCCGCGCGTTTCTTTTTTGGCTTTAGCTTTGCTCGTTTCCACATTAACAGGCGTTAAACCTTGCCTGCGCAACTCTCTTCGAGCTGATTTCAATGTATCTGCTGAAATAACGCCTTTTTGCTTTTTTCCGTGAGCGTCAAGCGCCTGATATTCAAACGCCGCCATCAGAGTCTCTCGCTTGTCTTACCACACGCAGGACTTCTTCAGATGAAGTCAGGCCATTACGAACATGCTCAACTCCGCATGCTTGCAAAGTTGTGGAATTTGAAAAAGCATAATTTTCAATATCTTGTTCACGCGCATTGTCGTGGACCATGCTCCTCAACTTGGCGTCCATCTCGATTATTTCATAAATTCCTAGGCGCCCTTCATACCCCTGATCATTACAATGCTCACAGCCTTTGGGGTGATACAAAACATCAACTTGATTGCGCGACAAACCAAGCAATTCTAGTTCAGCATCTTCTGGCTTGTATGGAACACGGCAATGAGAACAGAGCCGTCGCACCAAACGCTGAGCGACAACGGCAGTTAGGGTTGAAGACAGCAAAAATGGTTCAACCCCCATATCCCGCAATCGTGTCACGGCAGCGGCAGCAGAATTAGTGTGCACAGTGGACAACACCAAATGCCCCGTCAAACTTGCTTGAACCGCGATTTGGGCTGTCTCACCATCGCGGATCTCACCAATCATCACAATGTCTGGGTCTTGTCGAAGTATCGCACGCAAACCGGCAGCAAACGTCATCCCGACCTTTGTGTTGACTTGCGTCTGACCAACACCGTCCAACCCGTATTCAATCGGGTCTTCAACCGTCAAAATATTGCGGGACTGATCATTTAACAGCGTTAAAGCTGCATACAATGTGGTCGTTTTACCCGATCCCGTTGGACCGGTAACCAGCACAATTCCATTTGGCTGTTTTAGAGCTTTCTTTAAAGTATTGAGCATTGCCTCAGGCATGCCCAAGTCTTCCACATCCAGACGCGCAGACTCTTTATCTAGCAACCGCATAACCACGCGTTCGCCATATCTTGCAGGCAATGTAGAAACCCGAACATCGATGGGACGTCCGCCCAAAGACAGAGAAACGCGCCCGTCCTGAGGAACTCTTTTTTCTGCAATATCAAGACGCGCCATAACTTTGATACGAGACACCAGCAGAGGCGCAACGCGGCGTGATGGTGTGAGAACTTCTCTCATCACCCCATCGACGCGCAAACGCACAGACAATCGATCTTCAAAGGGCTCAATATGTATATCAGACGCTTTGGTACGTACCGCTTCGGCGATTAGTCCATTGATGAGCCTGATAACAGGGGCGTCATCAGAAGTGTCCAGCAAATCGGCGTTTTCAATCAAACCAGCGGCAAGACTATCTAAATCACCTCTTTCATCCAATGCATCATCTATGTCGGATGAATTAATACCATCACTTGAGTAGATTTCAGATAAATAGCGATCAAATTTTCTACGGTCTAATTCTACGATTGTGAGAGGCTGATCAGCGATGCGGCGGGCTTCAAGAATCGCTAAGGGGTCAGCATCTTTACGCATGCCCATGCACGCAGTTTCACCATCAAGATAAAGGACTAATCCTTTTTCTTTTGCAAAACTATAATTCAACCGCTTTTCGGCGAAAACACTCACACGCTAACCTCTACTCAACAAAACACTATTCTTCGGTATCGACCCCTAATACCTCTTTCATAAACACATCTAAACCTGCGCGTTCACTGCGAGACGCTGACATTTGTTCTTGGCGAATATATCTATATTTTTGATCCGTGGCGCGCCGCATGGTTTCAGCATCACGTACAATAGTTGGTTTCAAAAACACCATCAAATTTGTACGTTTTTTTGTCGTTCCTTCCGAAGAAAACAGCCGCCCAACCCCTGGAATGTCCCCCAACAAAGGTACTTTGGAAATGTTTAGTGTTTCTTCTTCTTGGATCAAACCACCAAGCACGACAATCTCACCATCATCAGCCAAAATCGTGGTGTTAATCTCGCGATTATTGGTAATGAAATCTGTGCCGTCTATTGAGTCAAATATAGATGAAACTTCTTGGCGTAAGTTCAGTTTAATACTGTCGCCTTCACCAATTTGAGGTTCAACCTCCAACGTCACCCCAAGCGGTTTACGTTCAACCGTCCTGAATGGATTGGAATTGTTCGTTCCCAAGGCTTCACCCGTCGTGATCGGGACTTCCTGACCAACTGTGATTGAAGCTTTTTCATTATCCATCGTCAAAAGGTGAGGCGTAGAAAGAACATTAGATGTAATGTCAGAGTCGACCGCATTTATAATCGCTCCAAATATTGTTCCATCTGATGATTGCCCACCAATTCCAAGCAAACCACCTGCACTGCCTAATAATGAGCTGATAGCAGCGCTACGAAGTGATGAAACCGTTTCCTCACCAACAGTGTCTGAATCCAGAGCAAGTGCCCCAGCCAGAGACAAAACATTCGTTGTTGATCTTGTGAAATTCGTTGCCGCAAATGGAGTTGCGGAGCTACCTGAACCTGACAGTACAAACTCAAGCCCTAATTCACGCGCTGCATTGTCAGATAACTCAACAATAATCGCCTCAACAAGTACTTGTGAGCGGCGTTGATCAAGCTCTTCAACCACTCTCTCCAATTGGCGCAGCACCATAGGGGACGCACTCACAACCAGAGAATTTGTGGGTTCATAAATGGCAATTTTTGGAACGCTCGACGCGTTGGCACCAGGTCTGGCTTGTTCAGCTAATCTCTGCCCCATCACTTCAAGAATAGGTGCTATATCTTTTGCTTCGGAATGCTTCAAAGATAGAACTTTTAAAGATGCATCATCTTCCCTATTGGCGACATCAAGGTTTCGCACAATCTCATGGACTTCAGCGACGTCTTTTATATCACCTTTAACGATCAAAGAGTTATTGCTCTCTACCGCAGTTGCCGTGACCTTAAAGCCAGCTGAACCACGTCCCGTACTCTTCATACTATTGACAGTATTTGCCATTTCTGTGGCCGACATATTTGTCAGCGCTATCGTCAAGGTTTCAGATTGATCTTCATCTATCTGCGCAACGACTTTGCGAACCCTTGAGATATTGGCTGCATAATCGACGACAATCAGCGTATTTGACTCACCACTTGCAGTCAGTTGCCCCTGCGGGTTAGTGATGGGTTTAATCATTTTAGCTGCTTCAGTCGCGTCAAAATTACGCAAACGAATAACTGCCGTTTCAAATTGATCACCACCTACAGATGGACGCGCTAAACCAGCCTCCGCAGACGCTGATTGTTCGGGCACAATTTTATAAACACCGCCACGTGAGGGAATGGCTGTAAATCCATGTACTCTCAAAGTAGAGAGAAAAACCTGAAACACTTCTCTATTCGTCAATGGTGTCTGAGAGGAAACACTTACGCGCCCTCTCACACTTGGATGCACAACAAATGTATGACCAGTGATCGCTGATACATCATCTATCAATACAGATATATCGACATCTTTGAGATTCATGACGTGAACGCTGGTTCCATCCGCGCGCACGCTGGTTTCACCTAATTCATCGGCGATCGCTTGCTGACCCATTGGCGCAATAAATCCCCCAAGCATGGCCAAAGCTGCGCCATGTAGAACCTTATTTCTTTTTGAAACCATAATCCCTACTCACCCGCTTCAACGTTAATCTAGCACGTTGATTGTCAGCCTCACTGGTTGCCCATTTCGAATAATATGTATGACCACTTGAGAAGACTTCCCTAAGGAATCCAATAAAGCCTCATAATCGGTCGTTTCGTCCAAACTGAAATCATCTATTGCTTTAACAATATCTCTCGCCTGTAAGCCAGATTGAGAAAAAATCTGACTATTCAAAGGAGAAACAGATACACCATTCACACCATCAAACACGACCGGCTCAAACCGAGCCCAGTTCATAAGATTTTCTATATCTGATCGCGCCATACTGGCGTCTATGAACTGAGTATCAACGACAATTGGTAAAGACGTTTCAGTCTGTTCGTCTGAGTTCGTTTTTAAAATCTCTGCTCGATCAGGTGTAGACCTCACAACGCTTTTATTTTCCACAGCCAGAGATTTTATGCCGATATTCTCATCATGAAAGTTTGATAAGCGCTCTACGCGGCCGGCACGCGATAGCAAAACGCCATCCAGATATATGCTTTTGACTGTTACGTCCTGAAGACCCGATACCGCATCACCTACGAAATAGCGTTTCTGAATATCTTTTCCGGTAGAAATAAACGCGACGCCGCTACCCTGCCCATCTGCGCGCACACCGTTAAGCGTTATATCTAACTCAGTTTCAGGCGCATCTGGGTGATCTTCCAATATCAAGTCTATATTTTCTTCACCTTGCACAGTTTTAAAGGGAGTCACACGCGACAACATGCTCACATCAATAGCACTTATATTATTGCGACCAAGTTGCGCAGGTGAGAGGCTTGGCATTGCTACCCCTCCATGAATACCCGCCAAAATGAGCCAGAAAAAACGCGCACATACAAAGGCTATTGCGATGATCGAAAAAGCAACCAACAAAAAGCGAACCACACGCAGAATCAGCGGAGACACCATTTCGAGATTGGAAACGCTAAATGACATACACTGTAACCTTTTGACCTCTGCTATGTCTAAAGCAAAGACCGAACTTGAATATTGGACAATCAATTCTCCAATAAATGAAATCTATTCGTGAAGAAACACTCTTCTACTTAATAGTCTATCTAAAAAAGTAGCTACAAGACACTAATATCCTGTAGCTACTCAAAGTTAAGTCTCTAATAAACTTAGAATACCACTAGAACTTAGCAGTTACGCTTGCGGAAATACTTGTTCCACGATCGTAAGTGTAGAAATCAGTTTCACCTACATCACCTTCACTGACTTGAAACTCTTTGTGTTCCTCATCAAGAAGATTTCTAGCGCTCAAGCTGAATGTAAAGTCACGTCCCACGATTTCTACATCATGTTTGTAAACAAGATCCAACTGAATGCCCGGGTCTTCAACGATATCAGGAACTGTGTTTCCTGCGTTGCTTAGACCACGTTGCAGAATACGTTCGTCTACCCAACCAGCAAGCAAAGTAAGTTGGTCATTTGGACCTTCCCAACCAAATTGCAAGTTCAAGATGTGCTCTGGTGTACCCTGTAGTTTGGCACCATCCAAAGCAAAGTTTGAAGCTGAAACAACTGTACGAGAAATCGGGTCATACAATGTTTCGCCAGCTTCAGCCTGAACCTCTGATTGTGTGTATGTATAGTTCGATGAGAACATCCAATTGCGATCAGCAAACCACTGACCAGGAATTGGCATGTCAAACTGCGTGCGATATTCTAATTCACCACCCAATAACTCAGCCTTTGGTGAGTTAATAAATGTTGTTTCAAACACAAATGTCGATGTTGAAAATTGAACTTCTTCAATAGGGTTTAGGATCTCTTTATAGAAACCAGCAATCGACACAAATTGGTTGCGACCGAAATAATATTCCAATCTCGCATCATAGTTGGTCAACTCACTGTCGATCAAACCATCACTACCACGATATACGCGATCTGTATCTGGATCAGTATAACTTGCACGTGCCAATTCACGGAATTGAGGACGCGCAATTGTTTGAGAGTATCCCAAACGTAGCTGCAAATCATCCGCGAAGTTCCAGTTGATCAATGCACTTGGAAGCAAGTATTCATTTTCCAAGTTCACATCACCCGTACCCGGGTTGCCGAAACGGTCGAATGTACCAACAGTTTGCTCGGCTTCTTCGTAACGTACACCCAGTGTTGTTTGGATGAAGTTAGTCAAATCAACTTCAGCTTCAACATAAGCAGCCGAAACATCTAAAGAAGCTTTGTATGAGTCAGTTGTTGATGGAAGTTCTTGCAGAACAAAGCGTGCGTTATTGATATTGTCAGGTGAGAACAAATAGTCAGTTCTTGCTTCTTCAACATCGTCTGGCAAAGAGTTACCACCGGCAAAGCGGAAACCGTAAAATTCATAATCACGTTCAGTGGAAGAGTAATCAAAACCACCAGACAATTGCATTTGACGATCGCCGTCAAAATCAACAGTGTAAATTAGGTCACTTCCAAAGCTTCCAAGTTCATCTTGAAGGTATGAAAAATTAATGGAATTTGCATTTGCCAATGAATATCTTGGCACACCATCATCACCATAAAGACGACGAACTGATCTTTCATATGGTGCATCACGAGATGATTCAGAAAGAGCCCCTCTCCAATTGAATTGGAAATTGTCTATTTCGTGCTCACCACGCAATTGGAAGAAAGTAAGCTCGCGCTCATACCAACCCGTAGATTCATCAAAAACAATACCAGTACCCGGCGCGTTAAAGTCACTTCCAGTATCTATTTGCGCTTCTTTAGTTGTCGAGTGAACATAGAACAAAGTTGCGGCAACTTGGCTCATATCCCAATCAAACGTCAAAGATCCAAGTGCATTTGTCGTGACATCCATGGCTGTTTCAAGCGTGTTGATCTCTGAACCTAGCACACCACCTTGCACGAATTGGCGCGTAATATCTTTCGTTGTCCATTCCTGATCATAGCCAGCAACACCAACGAAACCAATACCTACTGAACCTAACTCATAATTACGCCCAAGAGAGATTGAACCTTCATAATTTGGTCCAAGCTTTCCGTTTTGAATAACGCTTAAAGGAGAGTTTACAAGGCTCTCACCAACCGTTTCTATTTCAGCATCGCTAAATTCTTCAAGACGCTGATCAGAGCTCAATACTGTCTGAAGAGCAGAAGGGATTTCGCGCAATCCATCATCATATCCGGTCCAATCAGAGTCACTACCACTTACGAAATACCCTTTTTCAGCAGTCGTAACAGTATCACCACTCACACCAAATTTTAGTGTGGTGAAGTTTTCAGAAGGACGAGAAATTGTCTTTAGATTGATTAGACCACCACCAAATTCACCCGGCGCAGAAACAGAGAATGTCTTCTCTACAGAAGCACCTTCAAGAATGTTTGATGGAAACAAGTCCAAAGGAACAGTTCTTCTCAAAGGCTCAGGACTTGGCAATTGAGAACCGTTCAACATCGAAGCAGAGTACCGGTCACCAAGACCACGAACAAAAGCAAACTTATCAGAAACAATACTCAAACCACTCAAGCGTGTAAGAGCTAGAGCCGCGTTTGAATCACCAGTCCGAGCAAGATCATCGGCAGAAAGAAAAGTTGCAACTTGAGATGTTTCACGCTGTGGATCAGGTATAAATTCACCACGGATTACAATCGTATCCTGACGCGCGGTATCTACGTCATTTGCTTCTTGGGCTGAAACAGCTGGAACAGCTAGCACAGCCAAGGAAGTCGTCAATAAAAGTCGACATGTATATTTTGATAACATTGGAGGTGAAACCTTTTAAAATTTCGAGCCCGATCCGATTATTCGCAGTATGAGCGACAGTCGCAGGCTAATTTAAGAAACGAAAAATTCCGGAGAAAGAAAAACGCCTCTCTCCGGAACAGTTTTCAATTAGGCTACTAACAAGGGTCGCTAGCTTCCAAACCGCATGACCAGCCTTTCCACCAGTTATCATCAGCGTCTTTAACAGCACCAATGTAAGTTGTGGCTTCTAGGTCAGCATCAACAGTCGATGGGTCCATCGCAGTTACTGCATTCTCAGCAGCACCATTCACAAAGATGTTGGACAATGTTGTAGATGCTTCTGAGTTGTTTGCATCAGCTGCAACAGCAGCAGCTGCAATACCAGTTTCAGAGTTTGCGGTGTCTAGTGAAGCCGTACAGTTAAACAATACTGATTGGAAACTTGGGTCAGCACTTGCTGAGTAAGATCCGTTGCCGTCACCAGCACTTGCTTCAAAGCGGAAACACTCTTCATTGTGGTTTACCACACCATTCATGTATTTACCGATTGTTCCAGTGTTCAAACGGAAAGCGTTTCCATTGTCACCAGTTGAACCAGATACGAATGTGAAGTTAGCAATTTTAGCATCAGAGAATGGTGCAACATATCCACCAGCACTTGAAGCTTCCACGATGTTATCACCACCATCATCACGCTGCACAACGATAGCGTACTGAATTGTACCGTTATAACCATTGTCAGTGTCGATTGAGTCGTCATCGTTACCAGTTAGAACAAGATGCTTAACGTTTACTTCACCACCGAAGAACTCAACACCATCATCTGAGTTGTTGTGAACTTGGATGTAATCAACAACAGTACCTGAACCAACACCACCGAATGTAATACCGTTCAACTCGTTACCAGAGGATATCTCGTTACCCGCGTGCTTTACAACAGTGTACATAATAGAACCACTACTATCTGTTGAAAGCGCTCCACCATAAATACCGTCTGGAGCTGTCACACCCTCTACAGCATTCACACAACTTGCTGTTCCTGGTGTTGTTACACCTGGACAATTGTTGATTGGCGCACGTCCAAGAATAACCAATCCACCCCATTCACCGATTGCATTTTCAGCATCGATTTGAGTGTCTCTTAGGTCTGCTTCTGATGTGAATATAACTGGGTTTGCTTGAGTTCCGTTTGAGTTCAATTTTGAACCACGGTTTACGACTAAATAATCTGCACCAGAGTTACCGAAAATTGTCACTCCAGATTCAATTGTCAGAACAACAGCATCACCATCAGTTGCAGTGCCATCAGCACCAACATCGACACCGACATCAACACGTCCATCCAACTCATAGATGTTACCACGTGTAAGGCGTGTGTCTTCATTCACAGTACCAGAAACACGACAGATATTCTTGCCATCAAAATCTTGGCCACTGTCTGTTGTACCTGTCGGACAAGACACATCACCAAATAGTCCAAACGTCCAACCAGTTGCCCAGTTGTCAGTCGCTGATTCAGTCGCACTAAATGCACCAACATAATCTGTTGTGATAAGGTTAGAGTTCACAGCGTTAGGATCAGCAGCTGTTACACCAGCCTCTGCTGTTCCTGGGAAGAAAACAGATGAAAGCGTGCTTGTTGTGATCGTGTTGTTTGCATCAGCTGCTACCGCTGCAGCGGCAGTGCCAGATTCTGAATTGGCTGTATCAAGTGAAGCAGCACAATCAAAAAGAACTGATTGAAAGCTTGGGTCATTTGCAACGGAGTATGCAGAAGTTGCGTCTTGACCAGCACTTGCTTCAAAGCGGAAACACTCTTCGTTGTGGTCAACAACACCGTTAATGTATGTACCAATTGTTCCAGTGTTCAAACGGAAAGCGTTTCCATTATCACCAGTCGAACCAGATACAAATGTAAAGTTAGCAATGGTAGCATCAGAGAATGGTGAAACATATCCACCAGCACTTGAAGCTTCTACGATGTTGTCACCACCCTCATCACGTTGAACAACCGCCGCAAACTGAATTGAACCAGCATAACCATTATCTGTATCGATGGAGTCATCATCGTTACCTGTCAGCACAAGGTGAGTAACATTCACATTACCACCGAAGAACTCAACACCATCATCAGAGTTGTTGTGAACTTGAATGTAGTCAACAGTTGTACCTGAACCCACACCGGCAAAAGTAATACCGTTCAACTCGTTGCCTGAAGCAAGCTCATTACCAGCAAAACGCACTTGAACGTATTTTAGAGTACCTGAGCTATCAGTTGTGTCGTTACCACCGTAAATCGCGTCAGGCGCAGTCACACCTTCAACAGCGTTTACACAACCAGCTGTCCCTGGAGCCACACTACCAGTACAGTTATTGATAGGTGCATCACCTAAAATAACCACACCACCCCACTCACCAGTGGCATTTACAGTATCGGTTTGCGAACCTTCAAGGTCAGCCTCTGAAGTAAACACGATTGGTTGAGTTTCTGAACCGATTGCTTCGATCTCAGATCCACGGTTTACAACCAGATAGTCTGCACCAGAAGCACCAAAAACAGTTACACCCGGCTCAATGATTAAGCGACCATAGTTTGCTGTTGGTGTCGCACCAGTTGTCACACCAGCATCTGTTCCAACGTTAACACGACCGTTCAACCGATACGCAATACCGTCAACTGCCGCCAAAGTAAGTGTACCATTGATTGTACCAGAAACTTCACAAACAGTCGTAGAATCAATTGGGTCTAGCGTGTTAAAGCCTGTTGGACAGGAAGCAGTTGCACCGTCACCTCCACCGCTTCCACCATCAGACCCACCACCTGTCGCAGGTGTTCCAGCGTCAGTCGCTCCTGGCGAAGTAATATTTGAACCTTGTGTACAAGCGAAAACTGCAAGACTAGCAGCACCGATTAGCAATGCGTGGCGAAAATTCTTAACCGAAGTCATATGGGTAAACCCCCTAACAGAGTGGCGTGAAGCAAAACTTTTGCTTTAAAGTGACAAACCGCCCCTACGGCTTAAACGTCACTAAAAAGGCTTCTGCGATATCGCACACCTATATGACAGTCATGTTACAGCTCTGCGTTTCTGGGCCGACTGCACCCAGACTAAACCACTAAATCTTCTAATTTCTTCTCCTCACCTATAATTGCTCTTAGAAAGCCATTTTACAGAAAACGGCATATACAATATAGTAACTCATTGATTTTTAATTTAATTTTATATCATCATGTAAAAATGCCTGATAATCACATTTTTATTGAAGGACCCAAAAGCCACACTACCCAGAAACCAAATGCCAAATGCGGACCGAATGCGATTCGAACATCACCGCGAATTTGCCTTTGCTTCAAACTTTTCAATCCCACCAAAACTAATCCTGAAACAGCCGCTATTAATAAGATATATGGCAATGCGACCCAGCCTGACCATGCACCTGCTGCGGCAAGCAATTTGGCGTCACCCATCCCCATTCCGGCCACGCCTTTACGCACTTTATGCAAATAGGACACGCCAACAATAAGACCATATCCAACCGCGCACCCAATGACATGGTGATGCAAATCCTCCAATTTAAAGACGCTTGCCCAAACCAGCCCCGCAATCAAAAGTGTGTATGTCAATAAATTGGGTAAGATATGGCGTTCGATATCTACAAAAGACATCCAAGACAGAAAGATAGCGATAAATATACTTGGATAAAAAAACTCAAGCGGCAGACAAACCAGCGCTGTCAGCATCGCAAACAATGCCACGCTAGCACACAATATATATCGAATATTAGATTTTAACTTCAGCCGCTCATCCATAAAGATATCCTTTAACGGACAAGTTTTAAGATTTGCTATTCAGCCACATCTTCAAATGGTGCGATAGTTACACTTTCACCACACCCACATGCATCGGTCTGGTTTGGGTTTCTAAAGACAAATTTGGAATGAAGTGGCGACACTTCATAATCAATCTGCGAGCCCAGCAAAAACAACACAGCTTTTGCATCCACAACGATCTCAACATCATTGTCAGCAACCCGCTCATCAAGAGGCTCAGGCGCTTGTGCATAATCCATGACATATTCCATGCCAGCACATCCGCCATTTTTGACGCCAACGCGCAAAAATCCTGCACCACGTTCTGACATAATCTCTTTGATGCGCTTTGCAGCAGCGTCTGAGAGTGTCACTATTTTGGGTCTGGGTCTTCTAGCCATGATACTTATATGTGCTTTGTGATTATCAATTACAACATGTTCAATTGAAGGCGTGCTTCATCTGACATGCGCGATGCATCCCATGGCGGATCAAACACAAGACTAACCTTACAAGTGTGAACACCATCAACCTTAAGAACAGCCTCTTCAACCCAGCCAGGCATCTCTCCAGCCACAGGGCATCCAGGCGCAGTCAATGTCATTTCCACGTCAGCATGACGATCATCATTCAAATCCACTTTGTAGATAAGCCCAAGCTCATACACATCAACAGGGATTTCAGGGTCATACACTTCTTTAATGCGCGCAATAATGCCATCAGTGATACGGTTTAATTCATCCTGAGGAATAGGTCCCTTAGATGCTGGCACTTCTGGCGCATCTGGTTCAATTACGTCGCGTTTTACATCGTCTGCCATATTCATCTCTATCTATGCCAACAACATGGCTCGCGCTTTATCCAGCGCTTCCACAAACATATCAGCTTCTTCTAGTGTATTATAGACCCCAACGCTTGCACGCGCCGTTGCACTTACCTTTAAATGGGACATTAAAGGCTGAGCGCAATGGTGACCGGCACGAATTGCCACACCATACCGGTCCAAAATCTGTGCCAAATCGTGCGGATGTGTTCCCTCAATTGAGAAAGTCAGCACCGGCCCTTTATCTTTGGACATCCCATATATCGTCAGACCATTTATACCGCGCACGCCTTCAGCCAAGCGTTCGTAAACAGCTTTTTTATAAGCTCTAGCTTCAGGCGTTACAAACTTTTGCATCCAAGCAACAGCCGCCCCAAACCCAACAGCTTCTAAAATAGCAGGTGTCCCAGCTTCAAAGCGATGAGGAGGTGTATTGTAGGTCACACTTTCGCGCGTGACCAAATCAATCATCTCGCCGCCGCCTTGATAAGGCTGCATATTGGCTAATATGTCCAACTTACCGTAAAGCGCACCAATACCCGTCGGGCCATACATTTTGTGCGCAGAACACACATAGAAATCAACATCCATTTCCTGAACATCAACATCCAAATGCACCGCCGCCTGACAGCCATCCAACAAGACTAATGCACCAGCTGAGTGCGCTTCCTTGATAATTGTTTTGACGTCAGGTACCGTACCCAGCACATTCGACATATGGGTCACAGCAACAAGGCGCGTTTTTTCCGATAATTGAGACCGAAAGCTCTCCATATCCAGAGAACCATCTTCTTCAATTTCAATCCATTTGATGACTGCACCAAAGCGTTCCCGCAAGAAATGCCAAGGCACGATGTTGGAATGATGCTCCATCACAGAGACGAGAATTTCATCGCCCGCTTTGATCGTCGCACCGATTCCAGAAGCAACAAGATTAATCGCTTCAGTGGCACCTTTGGTAAAGATGATCTCATCGACAGATTTTGCATTCAAATGTGAACGCACAAGCTCACGTGATTTTTCAAATGCATCCGTCGTTTCATTCGCAAGTGTGTGCAAACCACGATGAACATTTGAATAGGCCGTGCGTGCTTGATTAAACATTGCATCAAGCACGTAATCAGATTTCTGAGCTGAAGCTGCACTATCAAGATAAACTAGCGGCTTATTTCCTATCTTGCGTTCAAGAATAGGAAATTGCTCTCGAATGTTTTGAATATCAAATTCTGATTTTAAAGAGACTTCATCAGCCATTGGCGCGCCTCCTCTTCCAAAGTATCACGCAAACCATCATCGTTTATGTCTGCAAATGCTTCCGCGATGAAACTTTGCGTCAACATGGCTTTTGCTGTGATTAATGGAATACCGCGCTGACGCATATAGAAGAGGGCCTCTGCATCCAACGCGCCTGCAGTGTTACCATGCGCACACTGCACATCATCTGCATAAATCTCTAATTCAGGTTTGGCATTCACTTCCGCGCCATCTTCCAGCAGCAAGGTGTTGTGCGCCATTGATGCGTCAGTTTTCTGTGCATCGCGTGCAACGTAAAATTTGCCTTGATAAGCACCCTTGCCGCCTTTTTTAACTGCACCTTTCGTCACCTGACTTGTCACACAATGACCCGCCGAATGTCGCACAAAACTTGTAAAATCAGCGTGACGTTTATCATCAAGCAAATAAGCTGCATTCAAAATTGCTTCAGCATCAGGCTCACGATGAATGAGGCGCGTCTCTATCCGGCAAAGTTTGCTACCTGTTGCATAAGCTGTCTGATTGAATTTCGTACCTTCATACAAATGCACATTCGCCGAAACGATTTGAACAGCATCGACGCCAGCTGATTGATAGACAACACGATCTACTTTGGCACCTTTTTCAAGATTGTATTCCAAAACAACAGAAGAAAAACCGCCTTGGTTTAAATGCGTTTCAACAATGGTAGCAGAAGCACCCTCACGCAACAAAACCTCGACATGCGCGTAACAATCTTTTGCATCAGCCTCGACAATTATTCGCAACGGACTAGACAATTTTGCGCCGATTTCGATCGTCAAAACACTCGGACCACTGGCTAAAGCGGATGCAAGCGCTCCCATTGGCAATTCTTCAGCGGCCGCAAATGCAGGTGCATCAATATTCTCAGTCCAACGCACACCAGCGGGCCGTTTTGCAGGCGCTTCCAACCCATTACGAGTAAATCTAAATACAGGCGCATCTACATCCGCAAATACATCTTTGATCGACAGATCAACCGCCGCCTCAACTGGCTTTAGTGCAGCCCGCAGATCAGACCAGCGCCAACCTTCTACACGCCGATGCGGAAGACCTTTTTCAGCAAATGCCTCAAAAGCTCTTGTGCGACGTGCATCAGACTTTAACCCTTGAAAAGTTTCAATAAATCGACTTTCAGCTGGGCTTGGATTTTCAATCAATGTGGAAACAGCTTGCTCGCTCACGCACTCGCCTCCGCTAGTACGCCATCATAGCCTTCATCTTCAAGACGAAGCGCCAATTCAGGACCGCCTGTTTTGATGATCTTCCCATCTGCAAGAACATGTACTTTATCTGGTTTGATGTGATCAAGGAGGCGCTGATAGTGCGTAATCACAAGCATACCACGATCTGGCGCACGCAATGCGTTTACACCTTCAGACACAACACGCAGCGCATCAATGTCCAAACCAGAATCTGTTTCATCTAGAATCAAGAATTTAGGCTCAAGCATCATTGCTTGGAAAATTTCCAAACGCTTTTTCTCACCACCAGAAAAACCAACATTGAGCGGGCGCTTGAGCATATCAGCATCAATCTTCAATACTTTGGCGATCTCGCGGGCTTTGCGTAGAAAATCAGGCGCTGAGATTTTCTCTTCGCCGCGCATTTTACGTTGTGCATTCATAGCCGTACGCACAAATGTCATCACTGGCACACCTGGAATTTCAAGCGGGTATTGGAAAGACAGATATAAGCCTTTAGCTGCGCGCTCCTCCGGGTCCATCTCCAAAAGGTTTTCGCCGTTCAGCTCAGCTGTTCCAGACGTTGCTTCATAACCATCACGGCCAGTCAGCACATAAGACAGAGTCGATTTTCCCGCACCATTGGGCCCCATAATGGCGTGTACTTCACCTGCAGGCACATTAAGGCTTAGGCCTTTGATAATTTCCTTGCCTTCGCCGTCTTCTTTTTCAACGCGAGCGACGAGTTCATTTAGGGCTAGCACGAGATGTTACTCCAACAGTCTTTTAGTGTTCCATTTAGATGGGAACTGGTTTCTATTTCACAATACCCGACAGGGTTAGTATGTTATTTCGTCACAGGGTCAACTGGAAACAGCCTCAAGGTTTAACCAACGCTACCTTCGAGGCTGACTTCGAGAAGCTTCTGCGCTTCAACAGCAAATTCCATTGGCAATTTTTGAATCACGTCACGCACGAACCCATTGACGAGAAGCGCCACAGCTTCTTCTTCACCCAAGCCACGCTGACGACAGTAGAACAATTGATCTTCAGATAGGCGCGTTGTTGTGGCTTCATGCTCTAATTGAGCATCTGCACGTTTGTTTTCGATATAAGGCACGGTGTGCGCACCACATGTCTGACCGATCAGCAAACTATCACATTGCGTAAAGTTGCGAGACCCTTTTGCCTTACCGCCTACAGACACCAAACCACGATAAGTCGAGTTTGATTTACCAGCTGATACACCTTTGGAAATAATGCGCGACTTGGTGCGCTCACCAAGGTGGATCATCTTCGTCCCTGTATCGGCTTGTTGATGACCATTCGTGACAGCGATAGAATAAAACTCACCAACACTATCATCACCGCGCAAAATACAGCTTGGATATTTCCAAGTCACCGCAGAACCAGTTTCAACTTGTGTCCAAGAGATCTTAGATCGTTTTCCGCGACAATCACCGCGCTTGGTCACAAAGTTATAAACGCCGCCCTTGCCATCAGCATCACCAGGCCACCAGTTTTGAACGGTTGAGTATTTAATTTCAGCATCATCAAGCGCAACAAGTTCAACAACAGCCGCATGAAGCTGGTTCTCATCACGCATAGGTGCCGTACAGCCCTCTAGGTAGGATACATAAGCACCTTCATCTGCAATGATCAAAGTCCGCTCAAACTGCCCAGTTCCTTGTGCGTTCATACGGAAATAGGTCGATAATTCCATCGGGCAACGTACACCCTTAGGAATGTAAACAAATGTCCCATCAGAAAAGACCGCACAGTTTAGCGTCGCGAAAAAATTGTCAGACTGAGGCACAACCGTCCCAAGGTATTTTTTCACCAATTCAGGATATTCAACAATCGCTTCAGAAATCGACATGAAGATCACGCCAGCTTTTTTCAGCTCTTTTTGAAATGTCGTCACCACCGACACAGAATCAAACACAGCATCCACAGCAATACGTGGTTTCTCGCGTGCTTCAGCCGCAGATTCAGCAGCACCTTCCACACCCAGCAAAACTTCTGCTTCACGTAATGGAATACCTAGTTTTTTATACGTTTCTAAAATCTCTTCAGGCACATCATCAATAGATTCGTATTTTGCCTGCCCTTTAGGCGCTGCGTAATAATAGGCATCCTGATAATCAATCTTTGGATAATTCACCATTGCCCAGTCAGGCTCTTCCATGGTGAGCCAGCGCTCATATGCTTGCAAGCGCCATTCAAGCATCCATTCAGGTTCATTCTTCTTCGCAGAAATGAAGCGGACAGTTTCTTCACTTAGACCTTTAGGTGCAAATTCTTGTTCAATATCAGTGGTAAAACCAGCATTGTAATTATCTGATTCCAACGCACGCGCTGCATCAACTGTCGCCTGATCAACGCCATCTTTTACGATATCTTGTGCACGTGTGTCGTCAGCCATCAGGCAGTCTCCTTATTCGGGATATTCAAGTTTATCCCTTTTCGCTGCGCCGCTTGTAACCATGCGTCGCCAGCTTTATCAAAATCTGTATCTTGTGAGGCCCAACCAAAGCTGAGCCTGATTGCACCTTGTGAGAGTTCCTGCGCAACTCCCATTGATGCTAAAACATGTGATTGCTTCACCTTGCCAGATGAACATGCCGAACCCGATGACACAGCAACGCCAGCAAGGTCCATAGCCATCACTTGGGTCTCAGCTCGCAAACCTTCAACACTGAGGCAAGATGTATTTGCCAATCGTGGAACATTTTCAGCAAATACCGTCACATTTGCCACAGTTTTCAAGCGTTTTTCCAGTGTATCACGTTTTTCGGCTAATTCCTGAAATTTCTCTAAGTCTTGAAGTGAAACGTCTACCGCCGCCGCAAACCCTGCCGCACCGATAAGATTCTGCGTTCCTGAACGACGCCCTAATTCCTGACCGCCACCAAGTAATGTCGCTTTAAACGGTGCACCTGCACGCACATAAAAAGCGCCTATACCCGATGGTCCGCCAACCTTATGCCCCGACAAGGTCATATAATCTATTTCACCATCCAGCACAGAAACAGGCATTTTGCCGACACCTTGAACCGCATCGCAATGGATTAAACCATCAGCATCGTGAATTAGATTTGCAGCAGCTTCCACGGGCTGAATCGCGCCTGTTTCGTTATTTGCTAGCATCAAAGAAAGCAAAGGCTGTCGCCCTTCATGGGGCCAATTTTCTAGTAATTCTTTTAGCCACTCAAGATCTATCAATCCATCTGGCGTCACTTGCGCTTTTATTGCGTCTGGCAATTGTGCCAACACAGCATCATGCTCAAACCCGCAAACAATCGGCATTAATAACGGTTCTTGAAGACGAATACCATTGAGTATCGCGCCATTGGCTTCCGTGCCGCCACTCGTAAAGGTCAGGTCTTCGCGGCAAGCCCCAATAGCACCGGCGACCACTTCCCGTGCATTCTCAAGACATGCACGTGCAGCACGGCCTTGGCCATGCACGGATGAAGGATTTGCCCCTATGTCCATAGCTGCAATCATCGCGTCTTTAGCCTGCGGCCTTAAAGGTGCGGTTGCGTTATAATCGCAATATATGGCGTCAAACTTCGCCAAAACTTGAATTCCTATAATCTTTCCAAAACGCCGGACATGCCTTTAACATTACCCGACAAAACATCACTGATAGACACACCAGACAGAAATTGAATTATGTGAAGGCGAAGCTCACGCCAAAGGTCATGTGTGGCACATCTTTCCAACCGCCCGGTACATGGTTTCCCTCCCATTTCACCGCAACGTGTCGTTTGAATGGGTTCATCAACGGCGACGATAATCTGACTTACCATGGTTTTTGAGGCGTCATTTAACAACAAATAACCACCGCCCGGCCCACGTACACTTTTCACGATGTTTGCTTTTCTCAGTTTGGCAAACAATTGTTCCAGATATGAGAGTGAAATCTTCTGTCGTTCAGCGATATCGGAAAGAGAAACCGGACCGTCCATATCGTTTGACGCAAGATCCACCAACGCCATAACAGCGTACCGACCTCTAGAACCCAATTTCATTAAACTCTCCTGCAGACTATTTCAGGCTTAAATATATACCCGATGAAATTAGTCAAGTAATAGACCAATTTCAAACTAGAGTCAGAAAAACTTGTAATTTACCCACAGAATAGGGTATCGCCTGTTTTCTACATTTTATTGGTTTTAGAAGGATTCCGTTTATGCCAGAAGTCATTATCCCTGGTCCTGCCGGTCGCATTGAAGCCCGTTACGAAGAATCCGAGATCCCCGGCGCTCCTATTGCCCTTATCTTGCACCCTCACCCAAAAGCGGGAGGAACTATGCAAGACCCTGTAGTTATTACGCTTTATGAAATGTTCGCTAAGCGTGGATTTTCTACATTACGCTTCAATTTTCGCGGTGTTGGTCGCTCTCAGGGGTCTTTTGATGCTGGTCCAGCAGAGCTGTCTGATGCGGCATACATTCTTGACTACCTCGAATCAATAAATGACAGCGCCCGCGCTTGTTGGGTTTCGGGTTATTCATTTGGTGCGTATATTTGTTTACAACTTTTGATGCGCCGCCCTGAAATCGATGGTTTCATTGCGGTGTCACCACCAGCAAACCATTATGATCTCGCATTCCTTGCACCATGTCCTGCATCAGGAATAATCATAGCTGGCGATAAAGACGGTGTCGCAGCTCCTTCCGATATTGAGCGCTCACTCACAAAAGTGCGTGTTCAAAAAGGTGAAGAGATTGAACGCGCCATTGTTCCCGGCGCAAACCATTTTTATCAAGACAAACTTGAAGAGCTTGAAGCAACGGCAGCTGAATACCTCGACCGCCGTCTCGCCGCTGCAAACCCAAGTACACTCCCATCAATCGAAGAACTCGAAGACGAGATCGACGATTTTGATGAAGAAGAATAAAGCACAACTTTAAATTATAGACTTATCTCTTGCGGGTGGTTGCTATATGGCGGCCACCCGTAATTGGTTCTGGAGCACCTGTCGTTTCAGGAAAACTTATTGGCAGCCCCAACGCCGAGCGTGCCGCCAGAAAAGCGAATGCTTCTGCTTCTATCGCATCTCCTCGCCAGCCAATACTTGATGCATCAATTAGGGCATCGCCTAATTCATCTCGAAGATATTGCATAATGAGAGGATTGTGACGCCCACCTCCGGTTGCCACCACCATTTCCGGCTTTTTCGGCATACTCGACAAAGCCTGTAATACAGTCCGCGCGGAAAAGGCTGTGAGTGTCGCTGCACCATCCTCGAAGGACATATCAGATACCAATTTTTCAGCAGAAAAATCATATCTGTCGAGTGATTTGGGTGGCTTCGTCGAAAAATAGGGATGCTTTAGCCAGTCTTTAATTTTCTCTTCATGCACTTTTCCAGCTAAAGCAAATTTAGCATCAGCATCGAATGCGCCTTTTCCATGTTTTTCAATCCATTCATCAATTGGGCCATTTCCAGGCCCTGTATCAAAGGCAATGGGCGGCTGATCATGTGTTTGCCACGTAAAATTGGCGACTCCGCCAAGATTTAGCACAACACCTGTAAATTCATTTTGATTGCGTTTAGCAGCTTCCATATCCAAAAGCGCGGTGTGATAGATTGGCGCCAATGGCGCACCATGCCCTCCAGCCTCCATATCAGCTGTACGAAAATCATACACAACAGGAATGCCAAGCTCTTTAGCC